>WHST01000098.1 GCA_009379955.1 Streptosporangiales bacterium
GGGACTATTCACCCACTGGCAACACGGTGCACTCCCCAGCGGCTCGACGACGGGAGCCGTGTGACGCGAGAGTGTCACGCACGGTTCTACGAGCGGCGGCGGGTGCAACTCCCGCCGCCGACTCACCACCGCTGGAAAGACAACGACAACAACCACTGGCGATTACACAACAACACCAACGGCACCAGCACCTGGACCAGCCCCACCAGCCGCACCTACCTGCGACACCCCCACGAGTACCGCCACGGCTGAGCCGTGGTCACGGTGCGGCTGGATCTGTCAGAGCAGGCCGTAGAGGACGCGCTCGGGCCTGCGTTGGAGCCAGCGGTGCTGCAGCGGTCCCCAGAGCAAGTCCACGGCGACGTCGAGGTCGAGGTCGAGGTCGAGGTCGAGCACGCCGTACCCGCGCCCACGTAGTCCACTTATGTAGTCCGGCCACGTGGTTTCGCGCGGCCGATAGTCGTCGTCCGCGGACGGAAGCCCAGCTCTCTGGAGAGCGCATCGGCGCCGTCGACGACAGCGCCGACGCATCGCGACCGCAGTCGCGGCGTGTAGCGCTCGGCGGGAACGTTGACGTAGATGACAGCAACGACGTCGCCGGCGGCGTCGCGGATGGGGGCGGCGACGGCGGCACCCGCGGGGTCGCGCTCGCCCCGGCTCTCCGCGTAGCCGTCACGCCGGATGCGGCGGATCTTCGCGCGCAGCTTGTCGGGGTCGGTCGTGGTACGCGGAGTGAACGCCACCAGGGGAGTTCGTTGCAGGTACGCGGCTATCTCGCCGTCGTCCATCGCGGCCAGCAGGACTCGGTTGGCGGCACCCGCGTAGAGGGGCGCACGATCACCGATCTCCGTCGTACGTCGGACAGTCTGCAGGCTCTCGAGCTGATAGAGATGGACCCGGTGGTCGCCGACACGGATGGCCAGGGAGGTCGTCTCGTCGAGGTCGTCCCTGATCAGTCTCATGACCGGCAGGGCGCGGTCGAGCAGGTCGCTCTGCCGCGCCCGAACCGCGGCGAGCACGGCGATCTCTGAACCCAGGCTGTAGGAACCGGTCCGCGCGCTCTGGCTCACCAGTCCGCCGGCCTGGAGCGTGGCGAGCAATCTGAAGGCGGTGGGCTTGCTCAGGCCCGTGATGCGCGCGATGTCGGCGAGACCGAGCTCGGGCTCCTCCTGTGTGAACGCCTTCAACAGCTCGATGGCGCGGGCCACCGACTGGACCAGATAGCGCTGCTGGCCAGCTTGACCGGTGCCCACGTGGACCTCCCGTCGTCCCTCGATGACTCCTCGCCCGAATGACCGACCCTAGACGAGGGCGCCGTCCGACGACCTTGACTGCCTCGGTCCACGGGTCTACCGTCACGATACGACAACGCTGTTTCAGGATATGAAACGACATTCTAATAGGAGTCAAGGATGGCCAACGCCCGGCTGTTGTCCGCGACCGGCATGTTGGGAACCGGGTTTCCCGAGGAGTCGCTCCGCCTCGGTCTCGAGATGGATCCGCACATGGTCGGGTGCGATGCGGGATCCACGGACTCCGGTCCGACGGACCTCGCCACGGGTCGTTGTCGCTACCCGGAGGACGCCTACCGGCGGGATCTCCGGCTGCTGCTCCCGGCCGCTCTCGACAACGGCATCCCGCTGGTCATCGGCTCTGCGGGTGGTGCGGGGGGTGACCGCAACGTGGACCTCACTCGCCGGATCATCGAGGAGGTCGCCACCGAGCTGGGCCTCGCCCTGCGGATGACGGTCATCTACTCCGGGCAGGACAAGACCTGGCTGAAGGGCAAGCTCGCCGAGGGTCGCATCCATCCGCTGCCCAACGCCGCGCCCATCGACGAGGCGCTCATCGACGAGAGCATCACGGTCGTCGGCATGATGGGTGCAGAGCCGATCATGTCGGCCGTCTCCGCCGGCTCGGACGTCGTCCTCGCCGGTCGCGCGACCGACACGTCGATCTTCGCGGCAGTGCCTCTGATGCGTGGTGTCGAACCGGGGTTGGCCTGGCACGCGGCGAAGATCCTCGAGTGTGGCGCGGCGGCGGTCGACCATCGGCCCGCGCCCGACTGCATGTTCGCGTCCATCGACGATCACGAGTTCGTGGTCCGTGCGCCGAATCCGAGCCTGCGCTGTACGCCGACGAGCGTCGCCGCGCACAGCCTCTACGAGAACGGTGACCCGTTCCGGATCATCGAGCCGGCGGGGACGCTCGACACCACGGACGCGCGGTACCGCGCGGTGGACGAGCGCGCGGTGAGTGTGACCGGTAGTCGCTTCGTCGAGGCCGACCGTTACACGGTGAAGCTGGAGGGCGTGCGGCTCGCGGGGTACCAGACGGTCATCGTCGCGGGCGTACGCGACCCCATCATCCTGGAGGCGCTCGACGCCTTCATCGCCGCGTGCCAAGAGAGCACGGCGGTACGCGTGGGTCGCATGTACGGCGATCTCCCGGACGAGGCGTGGGCGGTGCGGTATCGGGTATACGGCAGGGACGGCACGCTCGGCGATCTGGAGCCACGCCGGAGCGAACCGAACCACGAGGTCGGTCTGGTCATCGAGGTGACCGCGACCGACCAGGCGCTGGCCAACAAGATCGCCGCCATCGCGCGACATCAGACCCTGCACCAGACCGTGCCGGGCTGGTCCGGGTTCCTGAGCAACATCGCGCTGCCGTACGGTGCCAACGATCTCGTCCGCGGGCCGGTCTACGAGTTCGACATGAACGTCGTCGTCGAACCGGACTCACCGGAGGAGATGTTCCGCACCGAGGTCGTCGAGCTGTCCCGCTCCGGCGCGTTGGTGACGGGGGTGCGGCACTGATGGCACGGTTGCGCGACCTGTCCCGCCTCGTGCGGAGCAAGAACGCCGGTCCCTTCGAGCTCACCTTCGACATCATGTTCAAGAGTCCCGAGATCTTCGACCAGATCGAGAACAGCGGGGTGCTGTGTGCGCGGCTGTTCAGCGAGCTCTACGGTGTGCCGGAGGAGTTGGTGCGCGTGTACGCGTACCGTCCTGCGTACGCCTACAAGATAACGATCCCTCGCCCCGTGGTCAGCGGATCCGTCGGCGACGACGACGTCTACGGTTGTCAGCAGTTCGGGCCGCTCGTCGACCTGGAGTTCCCGGTCGAGGCGTCCGTGGCGGGCACCCCATGACCCGCGCGAGTGGCGTCACGGCGGGCGTGTTCGTGGTGCTCGGCCTGTGGGTGGTGTACGAGGCACACCGGATGACGTACTCCACACCGACGGGTCCCGGCCCGGGCCTCTTCCCGTTCTGGCTGGGTTGCCTGCTGGCTCTGCTCGGTCTGGTGTGGTTCGTGCAAGTCCTCGTCACCGGGAGACGGCAGGCTGCCGCGACGGCGGGCCGGTCGGAAGGCGGGCAGCAGCGGTTGTGGCCGGGTCGTGCCGGTGCGCTGCGCGTCGGCGCCGTGGTCGTGGCCTTGTTGTACGCGGCGCTCGCTGTCGAGTGGCTCGGTTTCCGGCTCACCATGCTGACCGTGCTCATCGCGCTCCTCGTCGGGTTGGGCCGGCAGCGGCTGATCGTCACGGCCATCGTGTCGGTCACCGGCAGCTTCGGCGTGTACTACGTCTTCACGCACTGGCTCTCCGTGCAGCTGCCCCCTGCCGGACTGCCCTGGCTGTCGTCGCTCGGGTTGTAGGTCGCCGTGGAGGTACTGGGCCTCTTCGGAAACGGACTGCTGACCGCGCTGCAGCCGCAGAACCTCCTGTTCGCGTTCATCGGCTGCGTGCTCGGGCAGCTCATCGGTGTTCTCCCGGGAATCGGTTCCGCGGCTGCGATCGCGCTGCTCATCCCGGTGACGTTCAACCTGCCGCCCGTCCCGGCAATCATCATGCTCGCCGGCATCTTCTACGGCACGAACTACGGCGGGACCATCACGAGCGTTCTGATGAACATGCCGGGGGAGTCCGCGTCGGTGGTCACCTGCATCGACGGGTACCAGATGGCTCGGCAGGGCCGAGCCGGGCGAGCGTTGGGCATCGCCGCCATCGGCTCGTTCATCGGCGGTACGGCGGCGACCATCGGCCTCGTCGTGGCGGCGAAGCCGCTGACCTCGGCCGCGCTGCTGGTCGGGGCTCCGGAGTACTTCGCCCTCATGGTGCTCGGCCTCGCGCTGGTGGTGGGCCTGGCCGGCGGTTCGTTGGTCAAGGCACTGATCATGGGGATCCTCGGGCTCCTCGTCGGGACCGTCGGGATCGACCCGGCGATGGGCGTTCCGCGGTTCACGTTCGGCCGTCCTGAGCTGCTGGACGGGCTCAGCTTCATCCCCGTCGTCATCGGGTTGTTCGGCGTCGGGGAGATCCTGCTGAACCTCGAGAAGAAGGCCCAGCAGGTCTTCCGCACCCAGGTGGGTTCCGTGTTGCCCGATCGAGACGACCTGCGCAGGTCCGGTGGTGCGATCGCACGAGGGACGGGTATAGGTTTCCTGCTCGGGTTGATCCCTGGCGCGACGTCCGTCATCGCCTCGTACATGTCCTACGGCGTGGAAGTCAGGCGCGCGTCCGACCGGAGCCGGTTCGGGCGCGGTGCGATCGAGGGCGTCGCGGGCCCCGAGACCGCGAACAACTCGTTCGTCAACGCCAACTTCATCCCGCTGTTCGCGCTCGGGATCCCGGGCACGGCATCGGTCGCCATGATCATGGGCGGCATGATGGCCAACGGCATCATTCCCGGACCGTTGCTGTTCCGCGACCACGCCGACTTCGTCTGGACGGTCATCGCGAGCATGGTGATCGGTAATGCGATCCTGCTGATCCTCAACCTTCCACTCATCAGGGTGTGGACGCAGATGCTGCGGGTTCCCTACGGAATCCTCTTCGCCGTCATCCTCGAGTTCACGATCATCGGTGCGTACGCGGTATCGAACAGCACGTTCGACCTCACGGTCATGACCGTCGCGGGCCTGCTCGGGTACCTGTTGCGGAAGCTCGACTTCCCGCTCGCGCCGCTGGTCCTCACCCTGGTGATCGGTCCGCTCATGGAGAGCAACCTGCGCAAGGCGCTCGAGGCGAGCGCGGGCAGCCTCTCCACCTTCGTCGACCGTCCGATCGCGCTCACCGTGCTCTGCGTCGCAGGCGCGGTCGTGCTCTGGAGCGTGATTCGCGGTGCCCTCGCACGGTTCCGTCGAGACGAGTCGCCGGTGACGCCTGACGAAACCGGCACGACAGAGGTACCCCGTTCCACGCCATGACATCCGTTCGCAAGGCCAAAGGAGGCACAGATGCGAACCCCACGGTCGGCTCTGGTCGCGCTGGCGACCCTGATCCCACTCGTCGCGGCCGTCGGCTGCGGCGGACCGTCGACGCAGAACGATGTGTCGACGTATCCCGCGAAGGGCAGGACCATCACATTGATCGTGCCGTACGACGCGGGTGGGGCGGGCGACATCGGCGCCCGGCTGCTGAAGCCGTACCTCGAGAAGGAGATCGGCACCAACATCGAGGTGGTCAACCGCCCTGGCGCCGGCTCCCAGGTCGGCGTGAGCGCCCTGGCCCGTGCCAAGAACGACGGGTACACGATCGGCTTCACCCATCTGCCGGCCACCATCGCCACCTACCTCGACCCGGCGCGCAAGGCGGACTTCGAACGGGCGAGTCTCGAACCGGTCGCAATGTACGTCACCGACCCCACCGCTCTCGCGGTGAGTGCGGACAGTCCGTACCGCACGCTGGACGATCTCGTCCGCGCCGCCAAGGCGAAGCCGGGAAAGGTCACGGTCACCGACAGCGGCATCCTGAGCGACGGCAACATCGCCTGCCTGCGGCTGGAGGAGATGACCGGCGTCAAGTTCGCGGTCGTGCACGGTGGTGGCGGTGCGGAGACGCTCGCCGACGTGCTCGGGCACCACACCGATGTGGGCAACCTGAACCTCAGCGGCAACACGGCCGAGCTGGTCCGCAGCGGCAAGATCCGTCTGCTCGCCATCTTCGACAAGAAGGAAGATCCCCACTTCCCTGGCGTCAAGACAGGAAGGGACGAGGGTTATCCGATCGAGGTGGCCACGTCGCGCGCCATCTCCGCGCCCAAGGGCACACCGAAGCCGATCGTCGACAAGATCTCGGCGGCCATCGAACGCGCCATGCAGGACCCGGAGTTCCAGAAGAAGGCAACGGCCTCGGGCCTGCGGCTGAGCTACCTGGATCCTCAGCAGCTCGACACGTACTGGTCGGGGATGGAGAAGCAGGTGCGGCCGCTCATCACCCTGGCGAAGAAGGGCTGACCGTCCTCAGATGCCGACCGGGTGCCAGACGGTCTTGGTCTCGAGGAACGCGCGGAGGCGGTCGAGGCCGGGGTCGACGTTCCAGTCAGCGCCGGTGGTCGGGCGGACGACGCGCTTGAGGTTGTCGGCCGCGGAGCGTTCGAGGTCGGTGGCGAGCTCGGCGTCGGTGACGCCGGTGAGGTCGATCGCCTTGACCTCCATGTGCGACGCCAGCCAGGGGGCGACCTCGGCGACGCGGCCGGTGAGCAGGTTGACCACGCCGCCGGGCAGGTCGCTGGTGGCGAGCACCTCGGTGAGGGTGACCGCGGGCAGCGGCCGCGTCTCGGCGGCGAGGACGACCACGGTGTTGCCGCTCACGATCGCCGGCGCCACGACCGAGACCAGGCCGAGCAGGCTGGAGTCCTGCGGCGCGACGACGGCGACCGTGCCCGTGGGCTCGGGGACGCTGAAGTCGAAGTACGGTGCCGCGACCTGGTTGCTCGACCCGAGTACCTGGGTGATCTTGTCGGCCCAGCCCGCGTACCAGACCCAGCGGTCGATCGCCGCCGACACGACCACGTCGGCCGCCTTGCGGGGCACGCCCTCGCCCGCCGCGACCTCGGTGGTGAACTGGTCGCGGCGTCCCTCGAGCATCTCGGCGATGCGGTAGAGGATCTGGCCGCGGTTGTACGCGGTGCGCGCCGACCAGCCGGGCCCCGCCTTGGCGGCGGCCGACACGGCGTCACGCGCGTCCTTGCGCGAGGCGAGCGCGGCGTTGGCGAGGAAGCCGCCCTCGGCGTCCTCGACGACGTACGAGCGTCCCGACTCGCTGCGGGGGAACGCGCCGCCGATGTAGAGCTTGTACGTCTTGCGCACGCCGACCCGCGGTTCGGGTCTGGCTGGCTTCCGCTCAGCCGGCAAGGTAGGCCTCCAGACCGTGCCGGCCGCCCTCGCGGCCGTAACCGGACTCCTTGTACCCGCCGAACGGGCTCGCCGGGTCGAACTTGTTGAACGTGTTGGCCCACACCACGCCGGCGCGCAGCCGCTCGGCCATCCAGAGGATGCGCGAGCCCTTGTCGGTCCAGACGCCGGCGGACAGGCCGTACGGCGTGTTGTTGGCCTTCTCGACGGCCTCGGCCGGGGTGCGGAACGTCAGCACCGACAGCACCGGGCCGAAGATCTCCTCGCGCGCGATGCGGTGCGCCTGGGTGACGCCGGTGAACAGCGTGGGCGGGAACCAGTAGCCGTGCTCCGGCAGCTCGCATGGCGGCGACCAGATGTCGGCGCCCTCGGCCTGTCCGACCTCGCTCAGCGCGCGGATCCTGGCGAGCTGCTCGGCGCTGTTGATCGCGCCGATGTCAGTGTTCTTGTCGAGCGGGTCGCCGACCCGCAGCGTGCCCATCCGCGTGCGCAGCCGGTCGAGCACCTCGTCGTAGACGCTCTCCTGCACCAACAGCCGCGAGCCCGCGCAGCAGACGTGGCCCTGGTTGAAGAAGATGCCGTTGACGATCCCCTCGACGGCCTGGTCGATCGGGGCGTCGTCGAACACGACGTTGGCGGCCTTGCCGCCGAGCTCGAGCGTGACCTTCTTGGTGGTGCCGGCGACGCTCCTCGCGATCTGCCGGCCGACGTCGGTGGAGCCGGTGAACGCGACCTTGTCGACGCCGTCGTGCCCGACGAGGGCGGCGCCGGTCTCACCCGCGCCGGTGATGATGTTGACGACGCCCGGAGGCAGCTCGGCCTGCCGGCAGATGTCGGCGAACGCGAGCGCCGTCAGCGGCGTGGTCTCCGCCGGCTTGAGCACGACCGTGTTGCCGCACGCGAGGGCGGGCGCGATCTTCCACGAGAGCATCAGCAGCGGGAAGTTCCACGGGATCACCTGCGCGGCCACGCCGAGCGGCCGCGGGTCGGCGCCGAAGCCCGCGTACGGCAGCTTGTCGGCCCAGCCGGCGTAGGAGAAGAACCACGCCGCCACGAGCGGGATGTCGACGTCGCGCGACTCGCGGATCGGCTTGCCGTTGTCGATGGACTCGAGCACGGCGAGCTCGCGGGCACGCTCCTGGATGATGCGGGCGATCCGGTACAGGTACTTCGCGCGGTCGCGCCCGGGCATCGGTCCCCACACGCGGTCGTACGCCCGTCGCGCGGCGCGGACGGCCCGGTCGACGTCGGCGGGGCCCGCGGCCGACACCTCCGCGAGCACCTCCTCCGACGCCGGGTTGACGGTCTTGAAGGACTGCCCGTCGGTGGCGTCGACGAACTCCCCGTCGACGAACAGCCCGTAGTGCGACCTGATGTCGACGACGGCCGCCGACTCGGGTGCGGGGGCGTACTCGAATGGGGGCATGGGATCAGTCCAGGGTGAAGTAGTCGGAGCCGGAGTAGCGGCCGGTGGCGAGCTTCTGGCGTTGCATGAGGAGGTCGTTGAGGAGGCTCGACGCGCCGAACCTGAACCAGGTCGGGCTGAGCCAGTCCTCGCCTGCGGTCTCGTTGACGGTCACCAGGTAGCGGATGGCGTCCTTGGAGGTGCGGATGCCGCCGGCGGGCTTGACGCCGACCTGGCGGCCGGTCGCGGTGCGGAAGTCGCGGACGGCCTCGAGCATCACCAGCGTCACCGGCAGCGTCGCAGCCGGTTGGACCTTGCCCGTGCTGGTCTTGATGAAGTCGGCGCCGGCCAGCATCGCGAGCCAGGACGCGCGACGGACGTTGTCGTACGTCGTCAGCTCGCCGGTCTCGAGGATCACCTTGAGGTGGGCCGCGCCGCAGGCCTGCTTCACGGCGACGATCTCGTCGTGGACGGCGAGGTGGTGACCGGAGAGGAACGCGCCCCTGTCGATGACCATGTCGACCTCGTCGGCGCCCGCCGTCACCGCCTCCGCGACGTCGGCGAGCTTCACCGAGCGGGCCGCGCGCCCGGAGGGGAAGGACGTCGCGACGCTCGCGACGTTGACACCGCTGCCGGCGAGCGCGTGGGTCGCCGTCGCCACGAGATCGGGGTAGACGCACACGGCGGCCACGTGCGGCACGTCGGACGCGGTGGGGTCGGGGCGCACCGCCTTCGCGCACAGTGCGCGGACCTTGCCCGCCGTGTCCTGGCCCTCGAGCGTGGTGAGGTCGACCATCGAGATGGCGAGGTCGATGGCGTACGCCTTCGCCGTCGTCTTGATCGAACGCGTGCCCAGCCGGGCGGCGCGCTCCTCGGCGCCCACCTGGTCGACGCCCGGCAGGCCGTGCAGGAAGCGCCGCAGGGACGACTCCGACGCCGTGACGTCGTCGAGCGCATGGGTTGTGGTGGCCACGGCGCCAGCGTAGCGCCGTCGACCCGTCCGCGCGGACGGTGCGCCGTGCGACAATCGGCCCGTGACCAGCAAGCCGCCTGACGAGGACCACGTCGACGAGAAGTCGAAGGTGGGCTGGATCTTCGGTTGGGTGTGGATGGCGTTCGCCGTCTTCAACGTGGTCGACATCCTCCGCCACCCGTGGGACCGCGGCAGCGCGTACGCCGGCTCGATCCTGCTCTTCGTCAGCGGCCTGGTGTGGGTGATCTCGCTACGGCCACGGCTGCGCGCCGACCCCGACCGCGTGCTGATGCGCAACCCACTGCGCGACATCGAGATCCCCTGGGGAGCGGTCGACGAGATCGGCTCGCAGGACACGGTGCGGGTCGAGACGGCGAACCGGCGCTACCACTCGTGGGTCGGCCACGTGCCGAACTGGCGGCGCTCGTCGTTCCGCAACCGGGCGCGCCCGCGGGTGCCCGACCGGGCCGGCTCCGGCGGCAAGCCCGCCGGCGCGGAGGCCCACGCCGAGGAGATCGCGCGACGCACCGAGTCCGACCTGCTGGTCCAGCGGCTCCGCGACATGTCCGACAGGTTCGGCCGCAGGTCGCGGGAGGCCGGCCATACGGCGGAGTCGGTGCGCTGGTCGTGGCTCTCGATCGGGGTGCTCGCCGGCCCCGCGGTGCTCGTGCTCGTCAGCTTCCTCGTCCCCTGAGGTGCGTCACCCAGCGTGCACGAAAGGGGCGCACATGGTGACGCCCCGCCGCCGGTCGCGCCGAACCGAGGCGTCTTCCGCCCGTCGCTCGTAAGGTCCTACGGACCCCGAGCGAGAGGCCCCTTCCATGCGTTCGCCGTCCAGGTCCCTTGGTGTGCTGTCCCTCGGTGTGGCAGCCGCGGTGCTCCTCCCCGCCACCGCGTCCGCCGACACCGGTGCCGACGCCGCCGCGGCCGCGATCTGCGCCGCCCCGGTGACCGACTCCGCGGCCGCCCCGGCCGCGCTCGTCGTCGGCACCACCGACGTGAAGTGGCTGACCTACACGGTGTGGACGGACACGGCGTGCGACGTCGACCTCGTCGACGTCGCCTTCTTCCACTCCGGCGAGCCGGTCAACGAGAAGAGCATGCGCGTCGCGAAGGCCGAGCGCACGGATGCCGCCGCGTCGGGTGAGGAATGGACGTTCAACGTCGCGTTCGACCCGGCCGACCTCGACAACGCCGACGCCGGCACGCTGACCACCACGATCACCGCGACCGCCACCGACGGCACGTCGTGGTCGGGCGCGGGCAAGGGCTTCACCATGAAGCGGTGGCCGCGGGTCACCAACAACGCCACGCCCGAGCCGGTGGCGAAGGGGAAGACCATCACGATCGCCGGCAAGCTGAGCCGGGCGAACTGGGACAGCTACGAGTACCACGGCTACACCGGCCAGAAGGTCGCGCTCCAGTTCCGCACGACCACCGGGTCGTACGCGACCGTCAAGACCCTCACCACGCCGTCCGGCGGGGCGCTCAGGACGACGGTGACGGCGTCGCGCGACGGCTGCTTCCGCTTCTCCTTCGCCGGCAGCTCGACGACCGGCCCGATCAACGGCGCCGGCGACTGCGTCGACGTCCGCTAGTGTCCGCAGGACACTAGCGTCAGGACACTAGGCGGGGAAGCCGGCGGCCTTCGCCAGGTCGGCCGCCAGGGCGGTGAGCCGCTCGTCGGCCCGTTCGCGCGCGGTGGTGACGTCGGTCTCGACGGGCACCACGACCTCGAGGTAGCACTTGAGCTTCGGCTCGGTGCCGGACGGGCGGACGACGATGCGTGCCTGCTCGCCGAGGCGGAAGCGCAGCCCCGGCGTGGGCGGCACGCCGGCGCCGCCGGCGTCGAGGTCGTCGACCGAGGTGACCGCGAGCCCCGCCAGCGTGCGCGGCGGATCGGCGCGGAGCCGGTCGAGCATCTCCTCGCGCTCCGCCAGGCGCCGCACGCGTACCGACAGCGGCCGCGTGGCGTGCAGGCCGTGCGCGACGGCGATCTCGTCGAGCAGGTCATCGAGCGTGCGACCCTCCGCGGCCAGCGTCGCCGCGAGCTCGCAGGCGAGCAGCGCGGCGCTGATGCCGTCCTTGTCGGCGACGGCGTCCGGGTCGACGCAGTAGCCGATCGCCTCCTCGTACGCGTACCGCAGGTCGGGCACGCGGGAGAGCCACTTGAAGCCGGTGAGGGTCTCCGCGTACGGCACGCCGGCCGCGGCCGCGAGCCGGCCGAGCAGCGTGGACGACACGATCGTCGCGGCGAACGCACCCGGGCGGTCGGGGTCGCGGCGCAGCAGGTGCGCGCCGAGCAGGGCGCCGAGCTCGTCGCCGCTCAGCGTCCGGTACGTGCCGTCGGGCCGTCGCACGGCCACCGCGCAGCGGTCGGCGTCGGGGTCGTTCGCCACCACCAGATCGGCGCCCGACTCCACCGCCGTGGCGACGGCGAGGTCGAGCGCGCCGGGCTCCTCGGGGTTGGGGAAGCCGACGGTGGGGAAGTCGGGATCCGGGTCGCCCTGCGCGGGGACGACGGCGGGCGGGTCGAACCCGGCGCGGGCGAGCACCGCGAGCATGACGTCGCGCCCGACGCCGTGCATCGGCGTGTACGCGAGGCGGAGCCGGCGTGGCGAGCGCGTCGAGACGAGCGACGCCACGCGCTCGACGTACGCGTCGACGAGGGTGTCGTCGAGGGTGGGCCAGGCGGTGCCCTTCGGCAGCTCGGTCACCCGCCCGACCTTGGCGATCTCGGCGGAGATGCCGGCGTCGGCGGGCGGCACGATCTGCCGTCCGTCACCGAGGTAGACCTTGTAGCCGTTGTCCTGCGGGGGGTTGTGGCTCGCCGTGACCATGATCCCGGCGACGGCGCCGAGGTGGCGGACGGCGTACGCGAGCACCGGCGTCGGCAGCGGGCGGGGGAGCAGCAGCGGGGTGAAGCCCGCACCGGCGAGGACGTCGGCCGTGTCGCGGGCGAAGACGTCGGACTTGTGCCTGGCGTCGTACCCGATCGCCACGCGGCCCGTCGTCCCGCTCGCGCGGAGGTACGCGGCCACGCCAGCGGCGGCGCGTTGCACGACCACGCGGTTCATCCGGTTGGGGCCCGCACCGAGCGCGCCGCGCAGCCCGGCGGTGCCGAACGCGAGGGTGCCGTCGAAGCGCGCGGCGAGCCCACCGGCGTCACCGGAGCCGACCAGGGCCGCGAGCTCGGCGCGGGTGTCGGGGTCGGGGTCGTCGTCGAGCCACGCGCGCGCCGCGCGGACGAGCTCGTCGAGGCGTTCGGCGTCGGCCCCCGGCCCCGGGACGTCAGCCGGGGAGGTCGGGGTGTTCACAGCGCACCACTTCGGCGAGCAGCCTGCCCATCCGGGCGGACGCGCGGCGACCCGTCTGCAGCACGTCGTCGTGGTCGAGCGCGTCACCGAGCCCCGCCGCGAGGTTGGTGACCAGCGAGATGCCGAGGACCTCGGCGCCCGCGTCGCGGGCGGCGATCGCCTCGAGCACCGTCGACATGCCGACGAGGTCGGCGCCCATGCCGCGGAGCATCCTGATCTCCGCCGGCGTCTCGTAGTGCGGGCCGGGCATGCCGGCGTAGACGCCCTCCTCGAGCGACGGGTCGATCCGCCGGCACACGTCGCGCAGCCGTGCCGAGTAGAGGTCGGTGAGGTCGACGAACCGCGCGCCCCTGACCGGTGACAGCGCCGTCAGGTTGAGGTGGTCGCGGACCAGGACGGGCTCACCGACGATGTACGACTCTCGGACGGCGCCCGACGCGTTGGTCAGCACGATGATCTTGCAGCCGGCGGCGACCGCCGTGCGGACGCCGTGGACGACGGGGTCGACGCCGTGGCCCTCGTACAGGTGGGTGCGCCCGACGAAGGCGAGCACCTCACGCTTGTCGGCGCGCAGCGCGCGGATGGTGCCCGCGTGGCCGGTGGCGGCCTGGCGCTGGAACCCGGGCAGCTCCGTCGCGAGGAACTCGCGCCTCGTCTCGCCGAGCATGTCGACGGCGGGACGCCAGCCGGAGCCGAGGACGACGGCGACGTCGAACGCGGGGACCTCGGTCATCTCGTGCAGGCGTTTGGCGGCCGACCGCGCGGTCGTGTGCGGGTCGAACCAGTTCTGCTCTCCCATTCGGCCGAGACTAGATGATCGATCCGCGCCGGTGGGCGGCCCCGGTCGAGGTCACGGCGCTGCTACGTCGGTATGCCGCTGGGTGACCCGTCCGGGCCGAAATGTCCCCCGTCTTTGGCTGGCTCCGCGCGTCAGCGGCAGGGGCGGGCGCGCAGTGACGCGATGTAGTCGTCGGGCGCGCCGGCACGGGTGGCGGCCTCGGCGATGATGTCGACGTACCTGGCCGAGGGCAGCCCGCCCTCGTAGCCGTCGAGCACGTGGATCCAGGCGAGCACCTGGCCGTCGAGGGTGTCGACGCGCACCCGGATCTTCTTGTAGATGCCGAGGTCGCTGCCCTCCCAGCTGTCGAGCTGTGCGCCGTCGGCGGGAGCGACGTCGTACAGCATGACGAAGACCTGGCCGACCGGGTCCTCGACCACGGTGGCGAGCGCGCCGTCGAAGCCGCGGTCCTCGGAGCCGAAGCCGAGCCGCCAGCCGGTGAGCCAGCCGCTGCCGCGCGCGGGGGAGTGCGGGGCCCGCAGCAGCATCTGCTTGGGGTCCATGTTGCTGCCGTAGGCGGCGTAGAGCGTCACGAGAGTCCCTCCGCGGGGCGAGCGATGCGAAGGCGGCGGTGCCGGGGTGCGAACATCATGACGGGACCAGGGTACGGCCTCCGGCCCTCGCGGGACGGGAGAATGCGCCGGTGACACGCGACCGAGGTTGCGTGCGGGCCCGGCGCGTGGGGTGGCCATACTGGCGGGCGGAGGCGGCGCAGCGCGTCGTGATGCGATCGGGACGGGAGCTCACGTGACGAAGGTCGCAATCGTCGGCGGTGGCCCTGGCGGGTACGAGGCGGCGCTGGTCGCCGCCCAGCTCGGCGCGGAGGCCACGCTGATCGAACGGGACGGTGCGGGCGGTGCCTGCGTGCTCGCGGACTGCGTGCCGTCCAAGACCCTCATCGCGACGGCAGAGACGATGCACAGCCTCGAGCAGGCACCCGACCTCGGCCTGCGTCTCGACCGGGACGACGACCCCGCCAAGCCGGTGGGTGTCGACAACGCCAGGGTCAACCGCCGGGTCAAGGACCTGGCCCTAGCGCAGTCCGCCGACATCGCCACCCGGGTGACCGACGCGGGCGTCGAGCTGATCCGCGACACCGGGCGGGTACTCGGGCCCGGGCGCGTGGAGGTCGGCGGTCGCGAGATCGCCGCCGACGTCGTGCTGGTCGCGGTGGGTGCGCAGCCGCGCCGGCTGCCGGGCGCGGAGGTCGACGGCGAGCGCATCCTCGACTGGCGGCAGGTGTACGACCTGCCGGAGCAGCCGGAGGAGCTCGTCGTGGTGGGCTCGGGCGTCACCGGCGCGGAGTTCGCCAGCGGGTACCTCGGTCTCGGCTCCACGGTCACCCTGGTGTCGAGCCGCGACCGGGTGCTGCCGCACGAGGACCCGGACGCCGCGGCCGTGCTCGAGAGCGTGTTCGCGCGCCGCGGGATGAACGTCGTGGGCAAGGCCCGCGCGGAGTCGGTCGAGCGCACGTCCGACGGCGTCTCCGTCCACCTCGTCGACGGTCGTACGGTCGAGGGCTCGCACTGCCTGCTCGCCGTCGGCTCGGTGCCCGCGACCGGCGGCATCGGCCTCGCCGGGGCCGGCGTGCGCCTCGACGACAGCGGGTTCGTCGAGGTCGACCGCGTCTCGCGTACGTCGGTCCCCGGCGTCTACGCGGCGGGCGACTGCACGGGCGTGCACATGCTCGCGTCGGTCGCGGCGATGCAGGGACGCATCGCCATGTGGCACGCGCTCGGCGAGGCCGTCGAGCCGCTGCGCCTCTCGACCGTGGCCGCCAACGTCTTCACCGACCCCGAGATCGCGAGCGTGGGTGTCACCCAGGCGATGGTCGACTCGGGCCAGGTCGACGCCCAGCAGGTCATGTTGCCGCTGGCCACCAACGCCCGCGCCAAGATGCAGGAGGTGCACGAGGGGTTCGTGAAGGTGTTCTGCCGCACGGGCACCGGCGTGGTCCTCGGCGGCGTGGTCGCGGCCCCGCGCGCGAGCGAGCTGATCCTCACCCTGTCGGTCGCGGTGCGCTGCGGCCTCACCGTCGGCCAGGTCGCCCACACATTCTCGATCTACCCGTCGCTGACCGGCAGCATCACCGAGGCCGCCCGCCGGCTGATGACCCCGCTCGACTAGGTGCCGTCCCGTGGATCGTGGGACGGCACGCCGGCGTGGGCGTCGTGGCGGCGGGTCGCGAGACACCGAACCAGGCGACGAGCCCGCCGAGGACGAACAGGCCGGAGCCGATCAGCATGCTGCGGTCGAAGCCGTGGTCGAGCGCCACCGGATCTCCCGCGGCATCCTGCGGTAGCCGCGCGAGCAACGGCAGGGCGGCGACGACGAGGAGACCGGCCGTTCTGGCCACCCCGTTGCTCACGGCACTGGCGATGCCGGCGCGGGCGTCGGGTACCGCGCTCAGCACTGTCGCGGTGATCGCCGGCGTCACCAGCGGGATGCCGATCCCGATCAGGAGGACGACGGGAAGCACGTCGGTCAGGTAGGAGGCAGGTGCGCCTATCCGGGTCGCGAGCAGGAGTGCCAGCGCGCAGACGAACGAGCCAGCGGTCAACGGGACGCGCGGGCCGAGCCGCGCGGCGAGGGTTCCGCCACGTGCGGACAGCGCCAGGGTGAGTGCGGTGAGGGGCAGCAGCGCGAGTCCGGTGGCCAGCGCCGTGTACCCGGTGGTGAGCTGCAGCTGGATCGGCAGCACGAACATGAGCGCGGCCAGGGCGCCGTACACGAAGAAGCCGGCGAGGTTGGCCGCGCTGAACGGACGTGAGCTGAACATGCCGAGCGGCAGCATGGGGGTCCGGCTCCGCCGCTCGACCCACCAGAAGACCAGCATCGCCGCGATCCCGAGCACTGCCGCCACCATCGCAGGGCCCGGTTCCGCTGCGCCCTGGGTCAGTGCGTACGTCGTGCCGCCAAGACCGATGGCCGCCAAGGCCGCCCCGAGGACGTCGAACCGGCCGGATCGGGTGCTGATGTGACGTTCCGGCACGCGAGCGACCATCACCACGGCCAGTGCCGCCGCGACCGGGACGTTGACCAGGAACACCCAGCGCCAACCTGCCATGTCCACCAGTCCTCCGCCGAGCAGCGGCCCCACGGCGCCGGCGGACCCGCTCAGCCCCGACCACCAACCGAGTGCCCGGTTACGGTCGTCGGGGTGGAAGGCGTCCTGGATCAGCGCCAGCGAACCCGGCACCACGAGTGCCCCGCCGATGCCCTGCAGAGCGCGCCCGGCGATCAGCCACTCCAGGGTCGGAGCGAGACCGCACAGCAGCGAAGCGCCGGCGAACCACGCGATCCCGATCAGGTAGATCCGCCGTCGCCCGAACCGGTCTCCCAGACCGCCACCGAGCAGGATCAGCGCCGACATGGTCAGCGTGAACGCGTTGACCGTCCACTGCAGACCCGCCAGCGGCGCGGCAAAACTCCGTTCCAGCGCCGGCAGTGCCACGTTGACGACCGTCGCCTCGAGGAGCACCAGCCCGGAGCCGACGGCGGTGACGACCAGCGTCCACCGACCCGCTGGATCCGACAACCGCACGCGTCCGTCGACGGGCGACAACGACATCATGGCTCCCTCGATCCGACGCCTGTACCTGGAGCGTGCGCCACGGCAGCGGAGGGAACAACGGCCCTTCCCGCATCGCAGCGATAAGCCACGCGAAAGGTTCGCTGCGGCGGGTCAGGTCTCCGCCGATCCGCCGCCCGCGTCGTCGGCGAGGATCTCGGTGGCGCACTTGACGAATGCCCGGACCGCCGCGGTTTCCCTGTTGGTGTTCCAGACCAGCGCGCTCTCGAGCGGCGGGATGCCGTGCAGCGGGATCAGCGTGACGCCGGGCTGGTGGAAGTACTGGCCGAACGCGGTCACCGTGGGGTGGCAGATCGTGCCGCGGGCGATGGCCGACAGCAACGTCACCGTGCCGTGGCTCGCGTCCAGGACGATCCGTCGGGTGGGCAGGCCGCTCGGCGTCCGCGCCGGGATCCACACGTCCCTGGTCTCGTCCGGCACCTCTGGCCAGTAGCACATGACGACGTCCGCGAGATCCTCGGCGTCGGCGTAGCCGCGTCGCGCCAGGGGGTGGTCGTCCGGCACCAGCAACGCTCGTTCCTGCCGGGCCAGCACCGGCCCGATCGTGAGTTCCGGCGCCGTCAGCGGCAGGTACGTCGCGACCAGGTCGAGCTGTCCGTCGCGGACCTGGTCCATGCAGGTGCTGGCGGTCGCGTCGACCACCGAGACCTTGCACATCGGGTGCGCTTCCTCGAACCGCCGCAGGATGCGGTTCAGGTGCGGACCACCCACCAGCAGGCTCATCACGCCGATCCGCAGCGTGCCGGCGACACCCCGGGTCCGCTCCCGCGCCGCGGCGAACGCGCGCAGGATCTGCTCGTACCCCGGACGCAGCTCGTCACGTAGCCGCTCCCCCAGCGGCGTCAGGGACACCTGCCGGCTGGTCCGCTCGAACAGCCGGCCGCCGACCCGGCTCTCCAGTGCTCGGACGGTCTGGCTGACCCGTGCCTGCGACAGGTAAAGCCGATCAGCGGTCCGGCCGAAGTGCAGCTCGTCGGCCAGCGTCAAGAAGACCTCGATCTCCCGCCATTCCACCGGCCAACTCCTCACGCCCACAGCCACGCCCAGTCTGGCGTGTCCCGGGGACAGGCGCCAGGTCGAACCCGCTACCTGGTGGCCTCGTCCGGAGGTATGAGGTGGTGCTGGCGGAGCTTGCGGTCGCGGATGGGGCCGGCGTAGAGCACCATGACGAAGACGCTGCTCACCCAGAGCAGGACACCCGCCATGACGCGGATGGGCCAGGGTCCCGGCAGCAGCAGGAAGATCAGGCCGAACGGCAGGAGTACGAGCATGTGCCTGCCGACGAGCCGCCAGCGCCAGTCCGCGTCGGTGAGGTCGTGGCGCACCCAGTCGGCGTACCTGTCGGGCAGGCGCACGCCGAGCGTGTAGACCAGCTTGCGCGCCACGTCAGGGTCTCCTGGTAGCCGCGGCGACATGTCCAGAAGGCTACCGGCACGCGGTCAGAAGTCGCCGCCGCCGAAGTCGCCGAAGTCGCCGCCGCCGAAGCCCCAGTCACCGCCACCGCCGAAGTCGCCGCCACCGCCGTCTCCGCCGCCGTCGCCACCGTCTCCGCCGTCACCACCGTCTCCGCCGCCGTCGTGACCGTAGCCGCCGAACCCGCCGAAGCCGCCCGCGAGCACCGAGCCGAGCAGCATGCCGGTCAGCAGCCCGTCGACGCCGTAGGAGCCGTAGTAACCGCCGTACCAGGGCGCGTACGCCGGGCCGCCCTCCCAGTACGGACGCCGGACGCCGTCGACCTCGACCTGCCGGGCCGCGGGCTCCTGGCCGCGGTCGAGCGTGGCGGCGTCGGCCGCGCACACCGGGACCTCGCGAGAGGTGCCGCCGGGCGGGGTCCACGCGCGGTCGGCGATCGACGGACCGTGCTGCGGGTTGAAGAAGCAGGGCGCGCGCCTGGCGGGCACCGGCTCGCCGTCGATCCTCGCGCGCACGCACACCATCTCGTACCTGCCGTCCTGGAGCGCGTCGGTGACGGACCGGAGGTCGGCGGGACGGCGTGCGGAGTCGAGCGCGCGCTTGGACCTGTCGTACGCGTCGAGCGCGTTCTCGTAGTTGACCCGCGACGCCGGGTCGAGGTCGGCCTGCTGGACGTCGAGGTCGAGCTCCGCGATGTCCTCGCCTAGCTTGGTGACGTCCTCCTCGGCGACCTTGCGCACCTCGGCGAACTCCACCGCCTCACGCTGCTGCCGCTTGCGGCGTGCCGACACCGCGACGAGACCGCCCGCGACCGCGATCAGCAGCAGCAGGCCGAGGCCGACGAGCATGACCGCGCCGACGCCGGCGCCTGCGGGCGAGGTCTGGCTGGGCCCCTTCGCCGCCTCGTCCTTCGCCGCCTCGGTGACCTTGTCGATCAGCATCGTCACGATGGCCTGCGGGTCGCCGTCACCGGTGTCGATCGCCTGCTTCGTCAGCGACTCGATCCGGTCGGGCACGACGTTGGAGTAGGCGTTGATCGTGCTCGCGCCGAGGGTGATGAACGTGCCGGAGTCGTCGTACGCCTCGGCGAGCTTCTTGACCAGCGTCTTGCCGCGGTTGTTCTCGACCGTGCCCTGCGGGAGGACGGCCACGAAGATCGGCGTCGCGGTGTTCTCGTCGTTCACCTGGGTGTTGAGGCCCTCGACCTCGTCAGGGTCCAGGACGCCGGCGCCCTGCTCCTGGTAGACGGGGGTGCCGTCCTTCCAGGCCTTCACGATCGCGTCGGTGTTCGTGGCGGCCTGCGCGGTGCCGGCCGGGACCATGGCGACGCCGGCCGTCACACCGGCGAGCAGCAGGGGGGCGATCGCATAGGCGGCAACGCGGGCCAACAGGGAACGCATGGCTCAGTCTCCCTCGTGGTGCGACGCTTCGGGGCGCCGTCTCGGCGGGCTTGACTTGGCACCCTAGTAGAGCGGGTCGCTCCTCAGCAGTACGAACGGGGGGCGGGTCGCCGTTCCCGACCGAACTGACGGTGATGGGTGTGACGAATCACTCCCGGATCTCACAGACTACGCCGCCGCTGGTCACCGTGGCGCCGACCCGGGCGTCGAGGCCGTGCACCGTGCCCGTCTTGTGCGCCGTGAGCGGTTGCTCCATCTTCATCGCCTCGAGCACGACGACGGGCTCGCCGGCCTCGACGTGCTGGCCCTCCACGACCAGCACCTTGACGATCGTGCCCTGCATCGGGCTGCTCAGTGCGTCGCCGCTCACGGCCGCGGTCGCGCTCGTCGTGGCCCTGCGCCTGGTCGCCCGGCGCTCGCCGCTCCCCGCGACGGCACCCAGGCCGGCGGGCAGGACGACCTCGAGGCGGCGACCGCCGACCTCGACCACGACCGCCTCGCGTGGAGCGGGGTCGTCGGTGGCGGCCGGGTCGCCCGCGTACGGCGCGATCCCGCCCGCGAACTCCGTCTCGATCCAGCGGGTGTGGACGCCGAACGGCTCGCCCGCGAACGCCGGGTCGTCGACGACGGCGCGGTGGAACGGCAGGACGGTCGGCATGCCGTCGACCGTGAACTCGGCCAGCGCCCGCCGGCTCCGTTCGAGCGCCTGGGCGCGGGTGGCGCCGGTGATGACGAGCTTCGCCAGCATCGAGTCGTACACCTGCGGCACGACGGTGCCCTGCTCGACACCGGAGTCGAGACGGACGCCGGGGCCGGACGGCGGCCGCCAGGCCGTGACGGTGCCCGGCGCGGGGAGGAAGCCGCGGCCGGCGTCCTCGGCGTTGATCCGGAACTCGATCGCGTGCCCGCGGACCGCCGGGTCGCCGTAGCCGAGGGGCTCGCCGTCGGCGAGCCGCAGCTGCTCGCGGACGAGGTCGATGCCGGTGACCTCCTCGCTGACCGGGTGCTCGACCTGGAGCCGGGTGTTGACCTCGAGGAACGAGATGGTGCCGTCCTCGCCGACGAGGAACTCGCAGGTGCCGGCGCCGACGTATCCCGCCTCGCGCATGATCGCCCTGCTCGACTCGTACAGCCGCGCGACCTGGTCCCCGGTGAGGAACGGCGCGGGCGCCTCCTCGACGAGCTTCTGGTGGCGCCGCTGCAATGAGCAGTCACGGGTGGTCACGACCACGACGTCGCCGTGCCGGTCGGCGAGGCACTGCGTCTCGACGTGCCGGGGCCGCGCGAGGTAGCGCTCGACGAAGCACTCGCCGCGACCGAACGACGCGACGGCCTCGCGTACCGCCGAGTCGTACAGCTCGGCGACCTGGTCGAGCTCGGTGGCGACCTTGAGTCCGCGCCCCCCGCCGCCGAACGCGGCCTTGATGGCGATCGGCAGGCCGTGCTCGCGGGCGAACGCGACGACCTCGTCGGCGTCGCGCACCGGATCGGCGGTGCCGGCGACGAGCGGGGCGCCGACCCGTTGCGCGATGCGCCGCGCCGCGACCTTGTCGCCCAGCGACCGGATGGCGTCCGGCGGCGGCCCGATCCAGGTCAGGCCGGCGTCGATCACGGCCTGGGCGAAGTCGGCGTTCTCCGACAGGAAGCCGTAGCCGGGATGGACGGCGTCGGCGCCGGCCTGCTTGGCCACGCCGAGCAGCTTGGCGATGTCGAGGTAGCTCTCGCCCGGAGTCGTGCCGCCGAGCGCGAACGCCTCGTCGGTGGCGCGGACGTGCACCGCATCACGGTCGGGATCGGCATACACGGCGACGCTCGCCAGTCCCGCGTCACGGCACGCACGGGCGACCCGCACGGCGATCTCGCCGCGGTTCGCGATCAGGACCTTGCGCACACCCGCTCCTCCACACGCCACCCCCGTGGCCCTGGCGAGTCTAGGTGGTCGCGGAGCGTCACGCTTGTCCGGCAAGGACACCGTCTGCCCGGTCCACCCCGAAGGGTGGCTCCTGCCCAGGGCATCGACCTGGGGATGGTGTCAGTAACCGGTCCAGAGTCGGCGGCCGCCATGCGGTCAAGCCCCGCCGAGGTAGGACTCGTCCAGGAGCGACGCGACACTCTCCAGGGGGGCGGTGACCCAGCCGTCGTCGATCTCGTCGCCGTCGTCGCGAGCGGCCTGCAGTGCACGGTTCCAGGTGAGCGCGCGGGCCACCTTCGCGACCCGGCAGGCTAGTTCGAGTGTGGCGGCCAGGTCCTCATCACCTGCGCTGTGGGCGAATCCCTGCAGGTATGTGTCGCGCGCGCTCAAGAATCCGGGGTCGTCGAGGTTCACGTCGAGCAGGCGCTGCACGAATCCCAGCGGCACGAGCATGGCCGCGAAGGGGTGGGCGACGACGCTGTCGCCCCAGTCGTAGAACGCCGCGGTGCCGGCGCCGTCACCGAGGATGTTCCAGGGGTGGAGGTCGTTGTGGTCAAGACTCGCCGGCACCCGTGACTCGCCCAGCTGCTGGCACCAGGTAGCGAACGTCGTTCGCATCGCCGTGACTCGCCGGTGAGTCGCATGACCACCCGCATTCTCCCCGCGGCTGTCGATGATCGCGCCGGCGGCTTCCATTGCTTCATCGAACCGCTGCGACATGATGGCGGGGCGCATGTCTGCGACACCTAGCGTGAGGAGCTCGTCGACATGCAGAGTCAGATTTCGTTGCAGGTCACCGTACTGCGCGAGAGCCTCCACGAGCGCCTTGGTCAGATCGGTGCCGGCGAGGCGCTCGCCGATGGGCTGGCCACCGTCGGGCAGCAGGATCCAACCGCGCTCCGAGTCCGACGCGATCGGCGTAAGCACGCGATCCGGGGCGATCCTGGCGAGGACCTCGTACAGGCCGACCTCGAATGCCGTTCCGGGTCCGACGGCTTTCAACCAGACCGGACCCGCGGACGTGGGAGCCCGCAGCACTGTCGCCCACGGGCGCAAGTGTGGTTGCTCGACATCGCCGCGGCGGTGGATGCCCGCGGCTGCTAGCTGCTCATCAAGCCACGACACTGCGTCGTCGCGCCATTCCGGCGACGACCACGCAGCCGTGCCGTGGCGGGCGGCCCGGTTGCGAGCGACGTCCTGCTGATCGTATGGCTCCTGCGGAGAACGACGCATCATCGGCTTTCTCCTTGGGACTCGCCGATCTCCGTTGCGTCACCTGACGGCGATGTCGCGGCTGGCGTGCGACGCCATATCACCAGCGCCGATACCGCGCCTGCGGCCATGATCGCGGCGCCGACCCAGGCCGCGACGTGCATGCCCGTGAGGAACGCCGCCCGGGCGGCGTCCGCGAACACCGCACCGTCGGGCAGGCCGCTCGCAACGTCGAGCGCGCCGCCCAGGGTGCCCAACCCCGAGTCAGGGATTCCGGCGGGCGGGACCAACGCGCCCCGGAACGCTGCGGCGCCGGCGGCACCCAGCAGCGCAACGCCGAACGCGATCCCGAGCTCGGAGCTGGTCTCCGACACCGACGACGCCGCGCCCGCCCGCTCCGGTGGCGCAGATCCGACGATCACGTCGGTGCTCACCGCGACGATCGCGCTGGCCATCGCCATGACCAGGGCAGCCCCGGCGACTACCACACCGATGCCGGTCCCGGCGGTCGCGAGCACGATGCAACCAGCAGCGGACACCGCCATCACCCCGGCCAGCACCAACTCCGGCCGTACCCGCCCCCCCAGCCTCGGCACCAGCGTGGACGTGACGACGCCCGCCGCCACGCCCGGCAACGTCCACAGCCCCGCCACCACCGGGGACAACCCGGCCACCAGCTGCAAGTGCTGGGTGACAAACAGGTACGTGCCGGCCCACGCGGCATTCACGCACAACTGCGCCACCAGAGCGAGGTCAAACCTGGCCGACCGGAACAGGGTCAAGTCGATCAACGGGTGCGCGAGCATGCGCTGGCGGCGCAGGAACACCGCGCCCAAAGCCAGCCCCACAGCCAGCGCCAGCACGGCGAACACGTCAGGCCCGTCAACGGCGATGCGCTTGAGCCCGTAGACGATTCCAAGCACCGCCAACAGCGACATCGCGGTGCTGGCCAGGTCCAGCCGCCCGGGGTCGGGGTCCCGCGACTCCGGCAGCAGCATCGGACCCAACGCCAACAGCAGGACCATGGCCGGCACGCCAAGCAGGAACACCGAGCCCCACCAGAAATACTCGAGCAGCACGCCGCCGACAAGCGGCCCAATCGCTCCACCGCTGGTGAACACCGCCACCCACACCCCGAATGCGACACCTCGTTCCCGGTCGTCGTCGAACAGGCTCCGGATCAGTGCGAGAGTCGAGGGCAGCAGAGTCGCTCCGACCATCCCGAGCAACGCCCTGGCGACGATCAGCATCGCCGGACTCACCGAGAACGCCGCCAGTACCGACACCGCGGCGAAGGCCGCCGCACCCATCATCAGCAGCCTGCGCCGCCCGATCCGGTCGCCGAGTGTCCCCATCGTGATCAGTGAGCCGGCCACCGTGAACCCGTAGATGTCGACGATCCACAGCAGCTCTACCGCACTAGGCTGCAGGTCGGCGCTGACCTCGGGGACGGCGAAGTGCAGCACGAACATGTCCATCGACACGAGCAAGGTCGGCAACATGAGCACCGCGAGGCCCAGGCGGGGATGGGCGGCTATCCGACCGGCGCTCACCGGGGTAGTCCCGACGTCTCCGCCCGCTCCAGATCCGCGACTGGTACTGCCGCACAAACAAACGCGTTCGCGAGCATGTCTCCGATCCTCCTTCCAGTTCGGATCGAACGACCACGACAGCTGCATCGGCGGGTGCGCAGGCAGCTGGGATCGTCCCTAGCTACTTCGACCTGAAAAAGTCGCAGCGGAGCAATGATCGGAACCTGTGGATGTGCTTTGGGAGGGGCGTACCTTCCCGGAGGATGATCTGAAGCCCATGTAGTTCTGATCAGTGCCAGCGTTGGCGCGCTGGTTCGGGAAGGTACGCCCATGCTCAAGGTAGTCCAC
>WHST01000099.1 GCA_009379955.1 Streptosporangiales bacterium
CAGGTGATCCGGGAGACCGTAAGCCGGTCCGCGGCGGTGCCGGTCGCGATCCGCAGCACCGCCGCGACCTCTTCTCGGGTGAAGTCGTCCTTGGTCACGTCGCGAAGCTGGTCGAGGCGCGCGAGTGCGGCGAACTGGCGGGCCTGCGCGGCGGCGATGCACTTCTCGTACCCGGCGAGCACCGCAAGAGCGATCTCCGCCGGCGCGGTAGCGAGGTCGACGGTGTCGAGGGTGGCGTGGGTGGTGCCGGAGGCGGGGAGTGCCTCGATCCGGTCCAGCTCCACAACGTCGTCGAACATGTGTTCGACTCTACCACAACCGGAGGGCATCCGATAGGCCGGATTCCCTTACGCAACAACGGTTTCCGTGAATCAACGGTCACCGCAAGACAGACCGGGAAGTGAGGCAGCCACAGAGCTGCCTCACCCCGTAGACGCGCGCTTTCGGGTCGGGCGGTGGGTGTCAAGACTCCGCCAGACCACCGCACCCACCCAAGAACGAGACGCGGATTCTTGACACCCACCACCCGACCCAACACTCAAAAGAGGGGTGAGGCAGCGTCCCACAGCCGTAGGCCCTCAAGTCGGGAGCGGGACCGCAACGACCTCGAGGTCGTCGATCGCGGCGAAGTCGTCGGGGTTGCACGTGAACACCGGGAGACTGTGCGCCATCGCGATCGCCGCGATCATCGCGTCGTAGGTGCGTGCGGTGGTCTTGCGCCCGGCACGGTGATGTGACGCGGCCACCTGCCCGAACGCGCGGGCGGCATCGACGTCGAACGGCAGGGGTACGAAGGTGGCCTCCGCATACTGCAGGTGGAGCTGCCGCGCGGCGCGTTCCTTCGCGGTGGCCGCGACGAGCGGTCCGACGGACAGCTCGGCGATGGTCACGGTCGTGATGAGCGGTCGGCGCGGCAGAACATCCGCGTCGGTGAGGCGCGAGAGCATGATCACCGTGCTCGTGTCGAGGACTCCGAGCTCGTGTGTCACAGCATCGGGTCGAGGACGTCGTCGATGTCGGCGCGGAGTGCATCGGGGTCGATGGGCGGCAGGCGGCGTGCGCCGGCGAGAACCGCGGCCGCGTCGAGCGGAGGCCGGGGCAGCGGGCGGAGCTCGGCCACCGGTGTGCCGTCGCGGGTGATGGTGAGGTGCTCGCCGCGGGCTGCCCGGTCGACGATGTCGCCGCCACGGTTGCGCAGATCCCTGATGGTCACGTCACCCATGGTGGCAGTGTATCACCGGTGAGACATGGTGGTCGTCCACAGGCCCGAGGCACGACCTGACGATCGTCAGGGTGAGCTCGCGCCCATGGACAGGTGTCGCGGCCGGTCCGGCTCGCGAATCGCTCTCGCCGGCCTGCTGGCCGGACTCACCGTGCTGACCGGGACCGCGTCGGCGGCCGCCACCGCCGAGAACGCTGCGCCGCCGAAGCTTTCGGTGCCGCCACCCACGGGGCGGCTGGCCGTCGGCAGCGACACCCTGCACCTCGTCGACTCCGACCGCACCGATCCCTGGGTGCCGTCCTCGGGCTCGCGCGAGCTCATGGTCACGATGTGGTACCCGACGGCCCTCGACCTGGGGCGCCGCGCGCCGTACGTCACGAAGGCGGAGGCCGAGGCGTTCTTCGCGTTCCAGCGTGGCCAGGGCGTCCCGATCCCCGACGACCTGCCGGACGACATCATGTCGACGACGCGGACGCACTCCCGCGCCGGCGCACCGCCGCTGCCGAAGGTCGGCGGCCGGCCGCTCGTCGTCCTGTCACCCGGCTTCACGCTGCCCCGCGCCACGCTCACCGGCCTGGCAGAGGACCTCGCGAGCCGCGGGTACGTCGTCGCCGCGATCGACCACGCGTACGAGTCCTCGGGCACGTCGTTCCCGGGCGGCCTGCGGACGTGCGTCGCGTGCGAGGTCGCCGAGGCGAAGGACGTGCCGCCGGTCCGCCGCGCCGACGCGTCGTTCGTCCTCGACCGGCTGACCGGGAGGCACCCGGCCTGGCGGTGGGCGCGGATCATCGACGAGCGGCACATCGCGATGGTGGGGCACTCCATCGGCGGCGCGTCCGCCCAGCGCCGCCATGGCGTGGGACCGGCGCATCGACGCCGGTGTCAACCTCGACGGCACCGTCTTCACGCCGCTGCCCGAGGACGGTCTCGACCGGCCGTTCCTGCTGGTCGGCACGCAGCAGTTGCACCACCCGGGCGGCGAGGACGAGACCTGGGACGCCACGTGGGCGAAGCTGCACGGACCCCGGCACTGGCTCACCGTCGACGACACAGGACACCTGTCGTTCACCGACACCGCCGTGCTCGCGAACCAGATCGGGGTCGAGGACCCGACCGCTCCGATGGCGGGCGTGCGCGCCACGGAGATCACCCGGGCGTACGTCGGCGCGTTCCTCGACCGGTACCTGCGCGGACGCGACGGGTCGCTGCTCGACGGCGAGTCCCCGCGGTACCCAGAGGTGCACCCGCAGCACTGACGCAGGACACCAGGTGCCCGAGTAGTCTTCCTGCCGTGCGTGACGTCGCCCGGCTGGAGATGCCCGAGGCCATGCGACGCGACGTCCGGCTGCTCGGCGACACGCTCGGCCGGGTGGTCAGCGAGCAGGGTGGCGCCGACCTGCTCGACGACGTCGAACGGCTCCGGCACGCGGTGATCGCGGCCCGCACCGACCCCGCCGCGGACACCGAGGCGCGCCGGCTCGTGGAGTCGTGGCCGATCGAGCGGGCCGAGGAGGTCGCGCGGGCGTTCACCTGCTACTTCCACCTGGCCAACCTGGCCGAGGAGCACCAGCGGGCGCGGACGATCAGGGAGCGCGACCGGTCGGGCGCGACCGTGGCCGAGTCGCTCGCCGGCACCGTTGCCGCCGTCCGGGACGAGTGCGGCGAGGAACGGCTCGCGGAGCTGCTCGGCGGGCTGCGGTTCCACCCGGTGCTCACCGCCCACCCCACGGAGGCACGCAGGCGTGCCGTCGTCACCGCGATCCGCCGCGTGGACGAGCAGCTCGGCACGCTCGACGACCCGCTGCTCACCCCCGGCGAGGAGCGCGAGGCCAGCCGACGGCTGCACGAGGAGGTCGACGGGCTGTGGCGCACCGCCCTGCTGCGGCAGAGCCGGCCCGACCCGCTCGACGAGGTCCGTACCGCCATGGCCGTCTTCGACGAGACGCTGTTCCGCGCCGTCCCAGGGCTCTACCGCGAGCTCGACGCGGCGGTGTCCCCGGACGACGCCGGCCGGCGCCCGCCCGTCGCGCCGGCGTTCGTGCGGCTCGGGAGCTGGGTCGGCGGCGACCGCGACGGCAACCCGCACGTGACCGCGCAGGTGACCCGCGAGGCACTGCTCGTCCAGGCCGACCACGTCCTGCGTGCGCTGGAGAACGCGGCGACCCGCATCGGGCGCACCCTCACCGCGGGCGACACCACGACACCGCCGTCGGACGACCTGCGCCGGCTGCTCGACCGCTGCGGCGCCGCGTACCCGGAACGGATGGCCGACCTCGCGAAGCGGTCGCCGAACGAGTCGCACCGGCAGGCCCTGCTGCTCGCCGCGCAGCGGCTGCGGGCGACCCGCGAACGCGACATCGACCTCGCCTACCGCGACGCGGACGAGCTCCTCGGCGACCTCGACCTGGTGCAGCGGTCCCTGGCGGCGGCCGGCGCCCCGCGGCTGGCGTACGGCGAGCTGCAGCACCTGATCTGGCAGGTGCGCACCTTCGGGTTCCACCTGGCCGAGCTGGAGATCAGGCAGCACAGCGAGGCCCACGAGCGGGCGCTCGCCGAGGTCCGTGCCGGCGGCGCGTGCAGCGCCGAGACCGACGAGGTGCTGCAGACCCTGCGCGTGATCGCGTGGGCGCAGGAGCGGTTCGGCGTGCGCGCCTGCCGGCGCTACGTCGTGAGCTTCACCAGGTCGGCCGACGACGTCGCGGCCGTGTACGAGCTCGCCGAGCACGCCACCAACGGCCGGCCACCGGTGCTCGACGTGGTGCCGCTCTTCGAGACCGGCGCCGACCTGCGGGGTGCGACCACCGTGCTCGACGGCGTGGTCGGGCTGCCCGCGGTCAAGCGCCGGCTCGACGCGACCGGTGGGCGGCTCGAGGTGATGCTCGGGTACTCCGACTCGGCGAAGGACATCGGCCCGGTGTCGGCCACGATGCTGCTCTACGACGTGCAGGCCGCGCTCGCCGAGTGGGCGCGGGGCAAGGGCGTGCGGCTCGTGCTGTTCCACGGCCGCGGCGGCGCACTCGGCCGCGGCGGCGGGCCGGCCAACCGCGCCGTGCTCGCCCAGGCGCCGGGTTCCGTCGCGGGCACGTTCAAGGTCACCGAGCAGGGCGAGGTCGTCTTCGCGCGCTACGGCAACGCCGCGATCGCCCGCAGGCACATCGAGCAGGTCACGTCCGCTGTGCTTCTCGCGTCGACCGAGCACGTCGAGCGCCGCGCCGCCGAGGCCGCCGAACGGTTCCGCGACCTGGCGGAGGTCATCGGCGCGGCGGCCGGGCGTACGTACGCCGACCTCGTCGGCACCGACGGCTTCGCCGCGTGGTTCGCGCAGGTGAGCCCGCTGCCGGAGATCGGCTCGTTGCGGATCGGGTCGCGGCCCGCGCGGCGCGGGGGCGTCGCCGAGGACCTGTCCGGCCTCCGGGCGATCCCCTGGGTGTTCGCCTGGTCGCAGACCAGGCTCAACCTGCCCGGCTGGTACGGCCTCGGCAGCGGCCTGGCCGCCGCGACCGACCTCGACCGGCTGCGCGAGGCGTACACGCGCTGGCCGCTGTTCCGCTCGCTGATCGACAACGCGCAGATGAGCCTCGCCAAGACCGACCGGCGCATCGCCGGGCGGTACCTCGCGCTCGGCGACCGTCCTGACCTCGCCGACCGCGTGCTCGGCGAGTACGAGACGACGGTCGAGCGGGTGCTCGCCGTCACCGGCAACGGGCGGCTGCTCGAGGCCAACCGCGTGCTGTCGCGGGCGGTCGAGCTGCGCAACCCGTACGTCGACGCGCTCTCGCACCTGCAGCTGCGTGCCCTCGGTGCGCTGCGCTCCGGCGAGGCCTCGGAGGTGGAGGCCGAGGCGTACGAGCGGCTGCTCCAGCTCACCGTCAACGGCGTCGCGGCCGGTCTGCAGAACACCGGCTGATGCGGTCGTCCCCGCTGTGGCGTGAGGTGCGAGTCGTCGCCGAGACCGCCTCCACCAACGCCGACGTCGCGGCGGCGGCGCGGCAGGGGGAGCCGGAGGGTCTCGTGGTCGTCGCCGACCACCAGAGCGCGGGCAGGGGACGCCTCGACCGCAGCTGGGTCGCTCCGCCGGGCACCGCGCTGATGTTCAGCGCGCTGCTGCGGCCGGCCGAGGTCCCGCTCGCGCGGTGGTCGTGCCTGCCGCTGCTCGCCGGCGTCGCGGTCGCGACCGCGACGCGCGAGACGTGCGGAGTCGACGCCACGCTGAAGTGGCCCAACGACGTGCTCGTCGGCGAGCGCAAGCTCGCCGGCCTGCTCACCGAGCGGGTCGGCGACGCCGCGGTTCTCGGGGTCGGCCTCAACGTGACGACCACCGCCGAGGAGCTGCCGACGCCGGCGGCGACGTCCCTGCTGGTCGAGGGTGCGACGTCGGCCGACAGGGAACGCCTGCTCGACGCCGTCCTCGACGCCCTGGAGCACCGGTACGCGTCGTGGCGCCGGCCGGGCGGCGAGGTGGCGACGCTGTACGCGTACCGCGAGCTGTGCGCGACCATCGGCCGCTCCGTACGCGTGTTGCTGCCTGGCGACCGTGTCCTCGACGGCGTCGCGACGGACGTCGGGGCCACCGGTGCGCTCGTCGTCCGTACGCTCGACGGCACGGTGCGGGAGCTCGCCGCCGGCGACGTCGTGCACGTGCGCCCCGCCGAGTGACGACGTCGTGGGACGATGCGGCGATGGCGAAGGTCGACAAGCGGTTGGCGCCGGGGGAGCGGGTCTACCACGAGCTGCACCCGCACTGGCAGGCGCTGGTGCTCCCGGTCGCGCTGCTCGTGGTGAGCGTGGGGGTCGCCGGGTTCCTCGCCGCCACCGTGTCCGAGGCGTGGATGCGGATCGCGATCGCCGTGCTGTGCCTGGTCGTCCTCGTGCTGTGGGTGCTGCGGCCGTTCCTGCGCTGGTACACGACGACGTTCACGCTGACCGACCGCCGGGTGCTCATCAGGCACGGCATCGTCACGCGGTCGGGACGTGACATCCCGCTGGCTCGGATCACCGACGTCGCGTTCAAGCACACGCTCTGGCAGCGGATGATGGGCTGCGGCACGCTGATCCTCGAGTCGGCCGGTGAGCAGGGGCAGGCCCTGCTCACCAACGTGCCCTCGATCGAGACCGTGCACCGTGACATCTACGCGCTGATCGACCAGGACGCCGCTGGCAGCGGTCCACCCTAGTGTCCTGCGCCAGGAGTACGTGCGCCCCTGCCGACGCCCAGGCGGGCACCTCGCTGCGTTGTCGGCAGAGCCCAAGTACACCCAGTACGAAGGCCTACCTCCGCCTTGCGATGCACCCACCTGGACGCCGGCAGCGGCACACAACGCCTGGCGCAGGACACTAGCGCGCCGGATAGCCTCGGGCGTATGTCCGACCTCACCGTTCGGCGCGCTGTCGCCGGTCCGTACGTCGCCGAGCTCGTCCTCGACCGGCCCGAGGCCCACAACGCGCTGTCCACGGCGATGGCCGGGGAGCTCGCCGCGGTCTGCCGCGAGCTCGCCGCCGACCCCGGTGTGCGCGCGGTGGTGGTCAGCTCGGCGAGTGAGAAGGCGTTCTGCGTCGGGGCCGACCTGAAGGAGCGCAACTCGTTCACCGACGACGAGCTGCGGCGGCAGCGCCCGGTGTTCCGTGCCGCGTTCGGCGCCGTGCTCGGCCTGCCGGTGCCGACGGTCGCGGCCGTCCACGGGTACGCGCTCGGCGGCGGCTACGAGTTCGCGCTCTCCTGCGACCTGATCGTCGCCGACGAGACCGCGGTGGTCGGCATGCCCGAGGTCTCCGTCGGCGTGATTCCCGGGGGCGGTGGCACGCAGCTGCTGACGAGGCGCGTCGGCTGGTCGCGCGCCGCGGACCTGATCTTCACCGCGCGCCGCATCGCGGCCGACGAGGCCGAGCGGCTCGGGCTCGTCGACCGGCGGGTTCCCGCCGGGGAGGACCGTACGGCGGCGCTCGCGCTTGCCGAGGGCATCGCGGCGAACTCGCCGGTCGGCCTGCGCGCGGCGAAGCGCGCCATGCGCCTCGGCCACGACTCCTCGCTCGACGCCGGCCTCGAGGCCGAGGACGCCGCGTGGCGTGAGACCGCCTTCTCCGGTGACCGCGCGGAGGGCGTCCGCGCGTTCAACGAGAAGCGGAAGCCCGACTGGCCGGGCACATGAGCCTGGTCCAGTCGGCGGCGCAGGAGGGCCACGAGGTCCTGCTCACCGCGATGCTGGCCGTGCTGCTGATCGGCGTCGGCGTGATCGCCGTGACGGCGATTGCCCAGCGCATCGGAGTGTCCGCCCCGCTCCTCCTCATCGCGGTGGCGCTCGGCGTCTCGCTCCTCCCGTGGGTGCCCGCGTTCCAGGTGAACCCCGACGTCGTGCTGTTCGTCCTGCTCCCGCCCCTGCTCTACGCCGCCTCGATGAACAGCTCGCTCATCGGCATCAGGCGGAGCCGGCGACCGATCGGCCTGCTCGCCGTGGGGCTGGTCATCGTCACCGCACTCACCGTGGCGGCTGTGACCAAGCTGGTGCTGCCCGGCGTCTCGTGGGCGGCGGCGATCGCGCTCGGCGCCGTCGTCGCGCCGCCCGACGCGGTCGCGGCCACCGCCGTGGCCAAGCGCGCCGGCATGCCGCGCCGACTCGTCACGATCCTCGAGGGCGAGAGCCTGTTCAACGACGCGACGGCGCTGGTGACCGTCCGCGTCGCGGTCGCGGTCGCCGTCGAGGGCACGTTCTCTCCGGCGGACACCGCCCTGCAGTTCCTCGTCGCGGCACTCGGCGGGCTGCTCGTCGGCGTCGTCGTCGGCCAGGTGCTCGCCAGGATCAGGCGGCGCCTCACGTCCGCCCTGCTCACCACGGCGCTCTCGCTCGTGACGCCGTTCGCCGTCTACCTGCTCGGCGAGGAGCTGCACACCTCGGGCGTGATCGCCGTCGTGACGACCGGGCTGATCCTGTCGCACCGCTCACCGGCCGAGCAGACGCCCGCCGGTCGGCTCACCGAGAAGAACCTCTGGGACACCGTCCAGCTGCTGCTCGAGGGCGGTGTCTTCGTCCTCATCGGGCTGCAGCTCACCGACATCATCGCCGGGGTGTCGGAGTCCGCGCTCGACGTCGTGCTGCTGTCCGCCCTGGTGCTCCTGACGGTGCTGCTCGTACGCCCGCTCTGGGTGTTCGGCCTGCGCTACGTCGCCCAGGTCGTGCCGTGGTCGTCACGCGGCAAGCCGTCGGCAGGTGGGCTCGCCGTGATCTCCTGGGCGGGCATGCGCGGGGTGGTGTCGCTCGCCGCCGCGCAGACGCTGCCCCTCGACCTGCCGCACCGTGACGTGTTCCTGCTCGTCACCATGGTCGTCATCCTCGGCACGCTCGGCCTGCAGGGCATGACCCTGCCCGCGCTGATCCGCCGGGTCGGGGTGTCGCCGCCCGATCCGAAGCTCGACGCCCTCGAGGTCGCCAGGGCCCAGCAGAAGGCGACCGACGCCGCCAAGGAGCGGATCCGCGAGATCCAGCACGAGGAGGGCCTGTCGGACCGCCTCTCCGGCTGGCTCACCAAGCAGCTCGACGTCCGTGCGTACACCGCGTGGGAGCAGCTCGGCGACCAGGACGGCGAGACCCCGACGCGGACGTACCAGCGGTTGCGGCGCGAGATCGTCGCCGCGGAGCGTAAGGTCTTCATCGAGCTGCGCGACTCCGGGGAGCTCGAGGACGACCTCCTCCGTGAGCTGCAGTACCGACTCGACCTCGAGGAGTCCCTGTTGCCGGCACCCGTCGAACGAGGCCAGGACGAGGGCCATCAGGCCGTGCTCCCGAGCAGGCCGGGACGCGGCTGCGAGCACCTCAAGGAGGCGCCCGTCGAGATCCCCGATGCCGACCCGCGGGTCTGCCAGTCCTGCGTCGAGGAGGGGCGTGACGACTGGGTGCACCTGCGGATCTGCCTGACCTGCGAGCGGGTCGGCTGCTGCGACTCGTCACCCGCACGCCACTCCGACGCGCATTTCCGCGAGGAGGGCCACCCCGTGGTCGGCTCCGCCGAGCGCGGCGAGCACTGGCGGTGGTGCTTCGTCGACGAGCGGGTGGGCTGAGCCTCCTACCCACAGGTAATGTCGCCCACATGACGCTCGACGACGGCACCACCCCTGCCTCCGACGACCCCGGACATCCCCACCTCGACGAGCTCCGCGAGCGCGTCGTGTCCGGCGGAGCGCCCAAGTACCACGCGGCCAACGCCGCCAAGGGCAAGCTGTTCGCCCGCGAGCGCATCGCACGGCTCGTCGACGACGGCTCGTTCACCGAGGACGGCGTGTACGCGAACGTCCTCGCCGGCGACCTGCCCGCCGACGCCGTGGTCACCGGCACGGCGACGGTCGACGGGCGTCCGATCTGCCTGATGGCCAACGACTCAACCGTCAAGGCGGGGTCGTGGGGCGCGCGCACGGTCGAGAAGATCGTCCGCGTCATCGAGACCGCGTACCGCACCGGCGTGCCGATGGTCTACCTCGTCGACTCGGCGGGCGCGCGGATCACCGACCAGGTCGAGATGTTCCCCGGCCGCCGTGGCGCGGGCCGCATCTTCCACACCCAGGTCAAGGCGAGCGGCTCGATCCCGCAGGTGTGCGCGCTGTTCGGGCCGTCCGCCGCCGGTGGGGCGTACATCCCGGCCTTCTGCGACGCCGTGGCCATGGTCGAGGGCAACGCGTCGATGTACCTCGGCAGCGACCGGATGGTCGAGATGGTCGTGGGGGAGAAGACCACGCTGGAGGAGATGGGCGGCGCCAAGGTGCACTGCTCGATCTCCGGCTGCGGCCACTACCTCGCCAAGGACGAACCCGCCGCGATCGACTTCGTCCGCGGCTACCTGTCGTACCTGCCGTCGGACTGGACGGGGCAGCCGCCGGCAGCCGAGGCGAGGCCGCCGAAGCAGGTCGACCTCGACGCGCTCGTGCCCGCCAGCGACCGGCAGGCGTACGACATGCGCCGGTTCGTCGCCGGCGTCGTCGACGAGGGGTCGTTCTTCGAGATCCACGCCCTGTGGGCGAAGGAGCTGCTCGTCGGCTTCGCACGCCTCGATGGCCGGCCGGTCGGCATCGTCGCGAACAACCCGATGTTCAAGGGCGGCGTGCTGTTCGTCGACTCCGCCGACAAGGCCGCGCGGTTCGTCCAGCTCTGCGACGCGTTCAACGTGCCGCTGCTCTTCCTGTCCGACGTCCCCGGCTTCATGGTCGGCACGGCCGTCGAGCGGCAGGGCATCATCAGGCACGGCGCCAAGATGATCACCGCGATCAGCGAGGCCACCGTGCCGAAGATGTGCGTGGTCGTCCGCAAGGCGTACGGCGCCGGCCTCTACGCGATGTGCGGCCCGGGCTTCGACCCGGACGCGACGATCGCGCTGCCCACGGCGAAGATCGCCGTCATGGGCGCCGAGGCCGCCGTCAACGCCGTCTACTTCAACCGCATCCAGGCCATCGACGACGAGCAGGAGCGCGACGAGTTCGTCGAGAAGCTTCGGCGCGAGTACGAGGAGGACATCGACATCCTCCGGCTGGCCGGCGAGCTGGTCGTCGACGAGATCGTGCAGGCGTCCGCGCTGCGTGGCGAGCTCGTCCGCCGGTACGCCGCGAGCGCCTCCAAGGACCGGTCGTTCTCCCGCCGCCGGCACGGCGTGACACCGGTCTGACAGCGTCGGGCCGCGTGCCGGGCCTGCACAGTCGTACGATCACGTCATGACCCGTGTGCTTCTGGCCGAGGACGACGCCTCGATCTCGCAGCCGCTGACCCGCGCGTTCCGGCGTGAGGGCTACGACGTCGACGTGACGGAGACCGGCACCGACACGCTCGCGCAGGCGAGCGACTCGACCCTCGACCTCCTCGTCCTCGACCTCGGCCTCCCCGAGATGGACGGGCTCGACGTGTGCCGCAGGCTCCGTGCCGACGGTCACGCCGTCCCGATCCTCGTGCTCACCGCGCGTGCCGACGAGGTCGACACCGTCGTGGGCCTCGACGCCGGCGCCGACGACTACGTGACCAAGCCGTTCCGGCTGGCCGAGCTGCTCGCCAGGGCCCGCGCCCTGCTCCGCCGCGGAGTGCCGGAGACCTCGGCGGTCCACGGCGTCCGCATCGACGTCGACAGCAGGCGCGCCTGGCTGGGCGAGGAGGAGCTGTCGCTCACCACCAAGGAGTTCGACCTGCTCCGCGTGCTCGTCCGCGAGGCCGGCAAGGTGGTGTCGCGGGAGCAGCTCATGCACGAGGTGTGGGACGCCAAGTGGTGGGGCTCGACCAAGACCCTCGACATGCACATCTCGTGGCTGCGCCGGAAGCTCGGTGACGAGGCCGCCGACCCGCAGTTCATCGCCACCGTCCGCGGCGTCGGCTTCCGGTTCGAGCGCGACTAGGACGCTCGTCCACCCATGCGCCGCCGGTTGATCGTCTCGACGCTGGTGCTGTCGATCATCGCCGTCACACTGCTCGGCGTCCCGCTGGCGATCGTCGCGTCGTGGCTGGTCCTCGACGAGACCCACCGTCGCGTGCAGCGCGACGCCGACGCCGTCGCCGCCGCCGTGCAGATCCGCAACGATCAGGGCGAGAGGATCGACGAGGCCGACCTCACCCGCGTGTACGAGAACCAGCACGTCACTGTGCGCTATCCCTCGGGCGAGGTCGTCCGCGCCGGCGGCGGCGCGGATGGCGCGCAGGTACGTGCCCAGGCGCGCACGTCAGATGGCGCCCTGGTCATCGTCTCCACGCCACGGTCCGAGGTCGACCGCCAGCAGGTGAGCGTCGTGCTGCTCGTCGTGGTGATCGGCGTCCTCGCCGTCGCGGTGACCGTGGGCCTCGCCTTCCTCGAGGCGCGCCGCCTCAGCCTGCCCCTGCGCGACCTCGCCGACCGCGCCGACCGCCTCGGCTCGGGCGACTCCCTGCCCGCGCGCCGCCGCTACGGCATCGCCGAGCTCGATCGCGTCGCGGAGGTGCTCGACAACAGCGCCACGCGCGTCCGTACCTTCCTCGACGCCGAGCGCGCGTTCGCCACCGACGCCTCCCACCAGCTCCGTACCCCACTCACCGCCCTCTCGATGCGCCTGGAGGAGATCGCCTCCTCCGCCCGCTCGCCCGAGGTCGTCGAGGAGGAGGTGCAGGCCGCGCTCGCCCAGGTCCAGCGCCTCGCCGAGGTCGTCGAGCAGCTCCTCGCCGCCGCCCGCTCCGGCCGCGACGCGGAGCTGGGACCGACCGACGTCGACGAGGTCGTCGACCAGCAGCTCGCCGAGTGGGACACTGCCTTCCGCCGCGCGAGCCGCACCCTCGTGCGCGAGGGCGACAGCGGGCTCCGGGCGCGGGCGTCGAAGGCGAACCTCTCCCAGGTCGTCGCCACCCTCCTCGACAACGCCCTGGTCCACGGCGACGGCGTCACGACCGTACGCATGTCCGCGACGGGCCAGTCCATCGTGGTGGAGGTCGCCGACGAGGGCGCCGGTGTCCCCGCAGAGCTGGTGCAACGCATCTTCGACCGCCACGTCTCCGGCGGCGACGGCACCGGCCTCGGCCTGGCCCTCGCCCGCTCCCTCGCCGAGGCCGACGGTGGCCGCCTCACCCTGGCCCGAGAGCGCCCGGCCAGGTTCGCGGTCTTCCTCCGCCCGGTGAGGGACGAGGCGCCCCCACACCGCGTGGTGGGCGGCCCCGCCTGAGCCGATCGCCCGCCGTCGTCATCCCAACGCTCATTACGGGTATCGCGATCTCCGGCGCGTTCCCGCCCGAGATCGACCTCAGCGACACAGGCCAGACAGATCGCGAACGCATCGTGTCCGGCACCTGGCAGGGCGAGCACGAGCGGATGAGGCTCGCAAGTTACGAAGCATTGCCGAAGTCCTCTGTGCCGCACCGGCCGTACCCCCAATTTGCCTTGTCCTCCCCTTGCGCGGTCGCTATTCAGTGTTACTATCTAGTGGTAGTCAGCATCACTGAGTAGTTGAAGGGAGGGGTTGCCGTGGGCAAGCAGATGACCGAGATGCTCAAGGGCACGCTCGAGGGCATCGTCCTCGCGATCCTGGCCGTGCAGCCGGCATACGGCTACGAGATCACGGCGCGGCTGCGTGAGCAGGGCTTCTCCGACATCGTCGAGGGCACCGTCTATGCGCTGCTGGTCAGGGTCGAGCAGCGCGGCCTCGTAGACGTGGAGAAGGTCCCGTCCGAGAAGGGGCCGCCGCGCAAGGTCTACTCGCTGAACGCGCTGGGCGGCGAGTACCTCGAAGAGTTCTGGGGAACGTGGAGCTTCCTCGCAGAACGGATCGAACAGCTCCACCACCCCATCGAACACGCGCAGGACGAAGGAGAGAAGTAGTCATGGCCGCAAAGTGGATCGAGACCCTCACGGGGTCGCTCGAGCAGAAGAAGCAGTACAAGCAGGACAAGGCCCGCATCGATGCCCTCCCCGAGCCGTATGGATCCGCAGCGAAGGCAATGCACCGGTACTTCATGTACTACGGAGGCATCACCGACGGCGACACCCTCCTCACAATGTTCGGCGACTTCGCCGACCTCTGGGAGCGCGCTGCCGTCGACGGGACGCCCGTGCGCGAGATCGTCAGCGACGACCCGGTCGAGTTCGCCGAGACCTTCGCGCGGGCGTACGCCGGCAACCAGTGGATCGACAAGGAGCGCGCCCGCCTGACCAAGGCGATCGAGGACGCCGTGCGAGAGGAACAGACGTGACCACGGAACCAGCCATCCGCGTGCAGGGCATCGAGAAGTCCTTCAAGGACATTCACGTGCTTCGCGGCGTCGACTTCGACGTAGCGGCGGGGAGCATCTTCGCGCTGCTCGGCTCGAACGGTGCAGGCAAGACCACGCTGGTGCGGATCCTGTCGACGCTGCTGAAGGCCGACGCAGGCACCGCCACGGTGCACGGTTTCGACGTCGCCGCGAAGCCCGGCAACGTGCGCGAGTCGATCAGCCTGACCGGCCAGTTCGCCGCGGTCGATGAGATCCTCAGCGGGCGGGAGAACCTGGTGCTGGTCGCCAGGTTGCGTCACCTGAAGAACCCGGGTGCGATCGCGGACGACCTGCTCGCCCGCTTCTCGCTCACCGACGCAGGCAAGCGTAAGGCGTCGACGTACTCGGGCGGCATGCGCCGCCGACTCGACATCGCGATGAGCCTGATCGGGAACCCGCCGATCATCTTCCTCGACGAACCGACGGCCGGGCTCGACCCCCAGGCCCGCATCGAGGTGTGGCAGACCGTCAAGCAACTCGCCGGTCAGGGCACGACGGTGCTGCTCACGACGCAGTACCTCGACGAGGCTGAGCAGCTCGCCGACCGGATCGCGATCCTGCACGAGGGCACGATCATCCAGAACGGCACCCTCACCGAACTCAAGCAACTCCTCCCGCCCGCCAAGGTCGAGTACGTCGAGAAGCAGCCCTCCCTCGAGGACGTCTTCCTCGCCCTCGTCGGCGACACCGGCACCACTGACACCGCTGCGGCCAACCGTACGGTCCCGGAAGGAAAGGAACCCCGATGACCACTCACGTCCTCGGCGACACCGGCACCCTCACCGGCCGTTCGCTGCGCCACATCCTCCGCAGCCCCGACACGATCATCACGACCGCGGTCACCCCGATCGCGCTGATGCTGCTGTTCGTGTATGTGCTCGGCGGCGCGATCAACACCGGATCCGACGAGTCGTACGTCAACTACATGCTCCCCGGCATCCTGCTCATCACGATCGCGTCCGGCATCGCGTACACCGCGTACCGGCTGTTCCTCGACATGCAGGGCGGCATCTTCGAACGCTTCCAGTCCATGCCGATCGCGAGATCGAGCGTGCTCTGGGCGCACGTGCTCACCTCCCTGGCCGCGAACCTGATCTCGGTCGCGATCGTCACCGGCGTCGCCCTCATCATGGGCTTCCGCACCGGAGCCTCCGCGGCCGCCTGGCTCGCGGTCGCCGGCATCCTGATCCTGTTCACCCTCGCCCTGACCTGGATCGCCGTGATCGCCGGGCTCTCCGCGAAGACCGTCGACGGTGCAAGCGCGTTCAGCTACCCGCTGATCTTCCTGCCGTTCATCAGCTCGGCGTTCGTGCCCACCGACTCGATGCCCGGCCCGGTCGCATGGTTCGCCGAGAACCAGCCCGTAACCTCCATCGTGAACACCATCCGAGCCCTGTTCGCCCAGGAACCCGTCGGCAGCGACATCTGGATCGCCCTCGCCTGGCTCGTCGGCATCCTCGTCATCGCCTACGCCTTCTCGATCGCCATCTACCGTCGCAAGATCAGCTGAGCCCGAGCGCTGCCCGCAGCAGAGGCACTCCGCACCGAACGACTCCGCCCGCCTTCCCCGCACGAGGAGGCGGACGGAGTCATTACTCGGCATGACGCACGGCCGGGCCGCCTCACGTCGGAGGAGCGGGGCGATGGATTGTGCAGCGAGACATGAGGTCTCGGTGGAAGCCTCTGACGGGTGCAACTACGATTTCTCGCGCCTCGTCATCCGAATTGGCCGGGCTGGTAGTCGCCGGCGGGCTGCTGGACGATGACGTTCGCGCGGTTGAAGGCGTTGATGAGGGCGATGCCCAACACCAGGGCGGCGAGCTGGTCCTCGTCATAGTGCTTGGCGGCGTTCTCCCAGGCGTCGTCCGTGACTCCACCGGCCGCGTCGGCGATGCGGGTGCCCTGCTCCGCCAGCTCCAGGGCGGCGCGCTCGGCCTCGGTAAAGACCGTGGCCTCCCGCCAGGCCGCGACGAGGTTGAGGCGCAACGATGTCTCGCCGGCGTGCGCGGCGTCCTTGGTGTGCATGTCGGTGCAGAAGCCGCAGCCGTTGATCTGGCTGGCACGGAGCCTCACCAGTTCCTGCGTCGCGGCCGGCAGCGTCGAGTCCGCGAGCACCTTGCTTGCCGAGGTGATGTGCTTCAGGGTCTTGGCTGCGACCGGGTTGCCGAAGAGGTTCAAGCGAGCGTCCATGGTGCTCTCCTTGCCGTGTCGGTGGTGACACCCCTCAGACAGACCAGCCCGGCACGATGTGACAGCAATCGAATGTGACGTGCGACTCCCTAGTCCCGGTCCAGGTCGTGGACCTCCGACGACACCTTCGACGCGTCCGGTCTGATCGGGAGGCCGCTGTGCGGGTCGACCGGGGGTGCGTCGGGCGGGAGGAAGACCCACCGGCGGTACGCCCAGAAGCGGAAGAGCGTGGCGATGCCGACTCCGACGATGTTGCCGGCGATGTTGTCGGCGAGGCGGGTGCGGAAGATCTCGGGCCAGAAGTCGCCGAGCCAGTAGTTGCTGAAGCCGAGGACGAGCACCTGGATGAGCAGGCCCACGGCGTTGAACACGAAGAAGAGGAAGTACTCCCTGGCCAGTCCGCTGCTCTTTCGGTGCCGGAACGTCCAGAACCTGTTGCCGCCGAACGACACCGTGGTGGCGATCGCCGTGGCGATGACCTTGGCCGTCAGGGTGCCGGCGCCGTAGAAGATGTTGAACATCACGGTGTCGACGACCCAGGCGACGGCGCCGACCATGCCGAACTTGGCGACCTCGTGCAGCAGGCTACGGAAGCGGCGGTAGATCGCGCGGAGGAGGCCGGGCTTCTCGGTGCGCTCCGACTCCCCGTCGGCGGTGCTCGTCACGCGGCCAGGCTAGCCGGGCGGATTGGCGTCACCGCGCCGCGGGGCCGTGTAGCGTTTGGCCCGTGCTCGACTATCGACTCGACTCGGAGCTCGAGGCGCTGCGCTCGACCGTGGCGGAGTTCGCCCGCGATGTGGTGGCGCCCAGGATCGGCGAGTTCTACGAGCGGGACGAGTTCCCGTACGACATCGTGCGCCAGCTCGCCGGCATGGGCGTGTTCGGACTGCCGTTCCCCGAGGAGTACGGCGGCATGGGCGGCGACTACTTCGCGCTGTGTCTGGTGCTCGAGGAGCTGGCCCGCGTCGACTCGTCGGTCGCGATCACGGTGGAGGCGGGTGTCTCGCTCGGCGCGATGCCCATCTACCGGTTCGGCACGGAGGAGCAGCGCACGGAGTGGCTGCCGCGCCTGTGCCGCGGGGAGATGCTCGGCGCGTTCGGCCTCACCGAGCCCGGCGGCGGCTCCGACGCCGGGGCGACCAGGACCACCGCGAAGCTCGACGGCGACGAGTGGGTCATCGACGGGAGCAAGGCGTTCATCACCAACGCGGGCACCGACATCACCGGCCTGGTGACGGTGACCGCGGTGACGGGGACACAGGACGGCGGGCGCAAGGAGATCTCGTCGATCATCGTCCCGTCGGGCACGCCCGGGTTCACGGTCGGGCAGCGCTACTCGAAGGTCGGCTGGAACGCGTCCGACACCCGGGAGCTCTCGTTCGACGGCTGCCGCGTGCCGGCCGCCAACCTGCTCGGCGAACGCGGCCGCGGCTACGCGCAGTTCCTCCGCATCCTCGACGAGGGACGCATCGCGCTCGCCGCGCTCGGCACCGGCCTGGCCCAGGGCTGTGTCGACGAGTCGGTGAAGTACGCGAAGGAGCGCGAGGCGTTCGGCGCGCCGATCGGCTCGTACCAGGCGGTCCAGTTCAAGATCGCGGACATGGAGATGCGGGCGCACACGTCGCGGCTCGCGTACTACCGGGCGGCCGAGCTGATGCTGCGCGGCGAGCCGTTCAAGCGGGAGGCGGCGATCGCCAAGCTGTACTCCTCGGAGATCGCGGTGACCAACGCGCGCGAGGCGACCCAGGTGCACGGCGGCTATGGCTTCATGAACGAGTTCCCCGTCGCCCGGATGTGGCGCGACTCGAAGATCCTGGAGATCGGCGAGGGCACGAGCGAGGTCCAGCGCATGCTCATCGCCCGCGACCTCGGCCTCGCCTGACCAACCCTACGGCAGCAGGGCCGCCGCAAGGACCTCCGCGATCCAGTCGCGGTACTCCTCCGGCGCCCAGCCCCGGTCGGTGACCAGGCTGTCGTAGCTGGCCTGCGCGCAGACCGTCCACAGGATGTCGGCCGCGCGGTCGGCGGACACGTCGGGACGCAGCGCGCCGCGCTCGGCGAGCAGCCCCGCGAACCTTCGCATGCCGTGGAGCCGCTGCGCGGCGTGCTTCGCCTGCAGTTCGGCGAGCGACTCGTCGCTGCCGGCCGCGGCGTCGAGCACCCTCAGCAGCGGCCCGACGCGCCCCCAGACGCCGGGCTGCGTCGCCGCGTAGAGCCACAGCTGCCGCACGGGGTCGGTCTCCTCGATGACCCGGCGGATCCCCGGTCGCTCGTCGACCGGTACCTCCGCGCGCTCGACGCCGCCGGCCAGCGCGGCCTGCACGGCGGCCGCGAGCAGGCCAGCCTTCCCGCTCGCCGACCGGTAGACCGTCTCGACCGCCACGCCGGCCTCGGCGGCGATCGCCGGGATCGTCGTCCCCGCGTAGCCACGCTCCACGAACAGTCGTGCGGCCGCGGTGACGATCGTCGCCCGCGTGCGTGCGGCGTGCTCGCGCCGCTTCGTGGCGTCGTACCTGCGTCGAGGTCTGGCGTTCTCGCTCATTGGCGAGAATGATACTGGCATGAATTGCTCGCCGCACTCGCCCCGGCGCGACGGCACCGACCAAGGGAGAGTCCGATGTCGAACGAAGAGATCAAGGCGACGGCCCGTCGCATGCTGGAGCAGGTCTTCCCGAACGAGGACGTGGCGGCCCTGCCCGAGCTCGTCGCCGAGGACTTCGTCAACCACGACGGGCCGCCCGGAGCGCCCCAGGGCCGCGCCGGGCTCGCGGCGGGCATGCACGTGCTGGCGGGCGCGTTCTCGGACCAGCGCTGGGAGATGCACCAGGTGCTGGCCGACGGCGACACCGTCGTCATGTACTGCACCCACTCGGGCGAGCACACCGGTGAGTTCATGGGGATACCCGCCACCGGCAGGCGATTCGCCTACCAGCAGGTCCACCTCGTCAGGTTCGCCGACGGCCTCGGCGTCGAGCACTGGGCCGTACGCGACGACGCGACCTTCATGCGCCAGGTGACGGGCCAGCAGCCGGTGGCCCAGCCCGCGTAGGACCTGACAGCCCGGCGGGGTTGTCAGTGGCAGGCGTTGCCATGGCGACGCCTGCCACTGACGACTCGGCCGGATAGGCTCCTCTGCGTGAGTCAGCGCAACGCATCCGGGTTCCCGACGGTCGGCATGGTGGGCGCCGGGCAGCTCGCCCGCATGACGCATGCCGCGTCGATACCGCTCGGTGTCGGATTCCGGGTGCTGGCCGCCGACCCCGCCGACGGTGCCGCCCTGGTCTGCGGCGACGTCGCGATCGGGCAGCACACCTCGCTCGACGACCTGCGGTCGTTCGCGGCGGGCTGCGACGTCGTCACGTTCGACCACGAGCACGTGCCCGGCGACCACCTGCGGGCTTTGGAGGCCGAGGGTCACGTCGTACGTCCCGGCGCCTCGGCGCTGCTGCACGCCCAAGACAAGCAGGTGATGCGCCAACGGCTCGCGCCGCTCGGCGTCCCGTGCCCCGCGTTCGCGATGACCGAGCCGGACGACACCGCCAAGCACGTGCGCGCGTTCGCCGAGCAGCACGGCTGGCCGGTGGTCGCCAAGACCGTGAGCGGCGGCTACGACGGCAAAGGCGTGTGGGTGCTCGGCGCCGCGGACGACCTCGACGTGCTGCCGCCGGTGCCGCTCCTGCTCGAGGAACACGTGGCGTTCCGCCGCGAGCTGGCCGCGGTGGTCGCCCGGTCGGCGTACGGCCAGGCGGCCGCCTACCCCGTCGTCGAGACCGTGCAGCGCGACGGCATCTGCGTCGAGGTGCTCGCGCCCGCGCCCGACCTCGACGACGAGCGGGCGACCGAGGCCCAGCAGCTCGCGCTCCGGATCGTCGGCGAGCTGGGCGTCGTCGGCATCCTGGCGGTCGAGCTGTTCGACACCGGCACCGGCGTCGTCGTCAACGAGCTCGCCATGCGCCCGCACAACTCGGGGCACTGGACGATCGAGGGCGCGCGCACCTCGCAGTTCGAGCAGTACCTGCGTGCGGTGCTCGACCTGCCACTCGGCTCGCCCGCGCCGATCGCCCCGGTCACCGTGATGGCCAACCTCCTCGGCGGCGCGGACCCTCGCGTGTACGACCGCTACGTCCACGTGATGGCCAAGGACCCGGCGGTGAAGGTGCACCTGTACGGCAAGGAGATCAGGCCGGGCCGCAAGATCGGCCACGTCACCGCCGTCGGCGACGACCTCGGCGACGTCCGCGAGCGGGCGCGCGACGCCTGCGACTACCTGCGAGGTGAGGCGTGAACGCACCGGCGGACCTGGCGCCCGTCGTCGGCGTCGTGATGGGCTCCGACTCCGACTGGCCGGTCATGAGTGCGGTGGCCGACGCCCTCGACGAGTTCGACGTGCCGTACGAGGTCGACGTCGTCTCGGCGCACCGGATGCCGCGCGAGATGCTCGCGTACGGGGCGTCCGCCGCTGACCGCGGTCTCCAGGTCCTCGTCGCGGGCGCCGGCGGCGCCGCGCACCTGCCCGGCATGCTCGCCTCGGTCACACCGCTGCCGGTGATCGGCGTGCCCGTCCCGCTGGCACACCTCGATGGCATGGACTCCCTGCTGTCGATCGTGCAGATGCCGGCCGGCGTCCCCGTGGCCACGGTCTCGATCGGCGGCGCCCGCAACGCCGGCCTGCTCGCCGTCCGCATCCTGGCCGCGTCCGACGCCGACCTCCGCGCCCGCATGCAGGCGTTCCAGGCCGACCTGGCGGCCCAGACGAGGGCCAAAGGCGACCGCCTCCGCGCCACCCGCGAGGAGGGCTAGGACCTCCTCGCGGCCACAGGCGTGGGCGTCGCCCCTGTCCGTGCGTCCCGTTGCGTGGCCGGTCCGAGTTCGGGCACGATGCGTCCTCGGATGATCACAGCCCGGAGGGCCGCCATGTCCGCGCTCGATGATCTGCAGACGAAGGCACGTGCCGCGAAGAGCGCGCTGGACACGCCAGAGGGCACGTTGGCCGAGCTCGACTCCGACACCATCGATGTGGCCGACCAGTTCGTCGCTCTCGGCAACGAGGGCAGCGCACAGGTGCTCAGTCACGCCGCGAGCGGCGCACTGTCGACGGTCAGGGAACATCTCGCACACGCCCATGCGGCGCTGGACGACTACATCAGCGCGTGCGAGCAAGCCAAGGGGGCGGGTGGGGGTTGACTGCCGCGAGGCTCAGGAACGCCAGCAACTCAATCAGCGAGCAGTAGCACGTCACGCGGGCCGACGGCCTGGGATGCGCCGGGCATTCGCGATCACGCGAGTCGGCCGCCTGGCATCGCGGCGATTGACGTCACGCTCGAACAGCGGGCACACGTCCTTGCCGGTGATCCGGACAACGAACGCAAGGGTGGGCACCGGTATGGCACGGGTCGGCAGGTGAAGACGGAGTTCCCTTCTTCCAGGCGCACGGGACGTGGCTGGTGTCCGGTATGCGCGACGATGTAGACGATGTAGAGGTCAACGTGGTGATCGAGCCCAGCGGACGGGTCGTGACCTCGTGGCCGACCGAAGGGGGCCGCGGCGTCGTCCGCAACCCACCGAGGAGGAGGCAGTCATGAACGACGACGAGCTGATGAGCCGTGCCGCAGAGCTGCCCAGCCGGTTCGGTCCACGTCTGCCCGACGATCATGCGGCGGTCCTTCGCAGGATCGAAGGTGGTGGCGAATGGGACATGCTCGTCACCGAGACGATCGCGGCGCTCGCCAAGCACAAGGCACCCGTCACCTCCGCCGAACGCGACGAACTGCGGGAGCTGGCGGAGGCGACGGGTGAAGGTGGCGAGTACGTGGCCGCGTTGACCGTGCGGTGAGGGGCACCCTCACCGTGTCCTGGCACGGTGAGGGTGCCCCTCACGGGTCGGGGTGGACGGTGAGGGTGGCCCTCACGCGTGCGTCGGCGCCAACGGACGGTCAGGTGGACGGGCCGAGGCGGGGCCACTCGATCGCGGGGCAGTGGTCCATCACCATGGCGAGGCCGGCCTCGCGCACCCGGCGGTACGCGTCGTGGTCGACGACGCCGAGCTGGAACCACACCGCCCTGGCACCGATATGCACGGCCTGGTCGGCGATCCCCCCGGCCTGCCCGGAGTTGACGAAGACGTCGACCACGTCGACGTCGAACGGGATCTCCGCCAGCGACCGGTAGCCCTGCTCGCCGTGCACGGTCTCCGCGCGCGGATGCACGGGCACGATCCGCTTGCCGTGGCTCTGCAGGAACGCCGCGACGCCGTACGCCGCACGCTCGCGCGACGTGGACAGCCCGACGACCGCCCAGGTGTGGGTGTCGGTGAGCAGCTGGCGGATAAGGGTGTCGGTGTCGTCGCTCGTCGTCGTCACACCAGCCACCTAGGCAGACTCCGCGGCGTCATGGACGACCGAGTGCGCGGTACTCCCAGCCGGCCGAACGCCATGCCGCGGGGTCGAGCACGTTGCGTCCGTCGAGGACGAGCCTGGTGCGGACGAGCGCACCGAGCGCCGCCGGGTCGATGGACCGGAACTCGCTCCACTCGGTGAGCAGGAGCACGACGTCGGCACCGGTGACGGCGTCGCCGAGGGTGTCGGCGAAGTCGAGCTCGGGGTGGAGGCGCTTGGCGTTGCTCATCGCCTCCGGGTCGTACACGACGACCTGGGCGCCCTCGCGGAACAGGCTCGCGGCCACGTCGAGTGCGGGGGAGTCGCGGACGTCGTCGGAGTCGGGCTTGAACGCCGCGCCGAGCACGGCGACGTGCCGGCCGTCGGCGTCGCCGCCGAGCAGCTCACGGGTGAGGTCGACGGCACGGGTGCGGCGCCGCAGGTTGACGGCGTCGACCTCCTTGAGGAACGCCACCGACTCGCCGACGCCGAGCTCCTCGGCCCGTGCCGTGAACGAGCGGATGTCCTTGGGGAGGCAGCCGCCGCCGAAGCCGAGCCCGGATCGCAGGAACTTTCTGCCGATCCTGTCGTCGTGCGAGAGCGCCTCGGCCAGCATCGTGACGTCGGCGCCGGACGCCTCGCAGATCTCGGCCATCGCGTTGATGAACGAGATCTTCGTCGCGAGGAACGAGTTCGCGGCGCCCTTGACGAGCTCCGCGGTCGGGAAGTCCATGGTGAGGAACGGCGTGCCCGACGCGATCATGCTCGCGTAGACCTCGCGCACGACGCCGACCGGTCGCTCGGACTCGATGCCGACGATGAGGCGGTCGGGGTGCAGCGTGTCTTCGACGGCGAAGCCCTCGCGCAGGAACTCGGGGTTCCAGACCAGGTCGATGTCGGCGCCCGCGGGAGCGTTGTCCGCGAGCATCGTGGCGACCTGCGACGCGGTGCCGACCGGGACGGTCGACTTGCCGACGACCACGCACGACCGGCGCAGCAGGGGAGCCAGGCCGGCCACCGCGGACCACACCTGGCTGAGGTCGGCGTCGTAGCGGCCGGGACGCTGCGGGGTGCCGAGACAGAGGAAGTGGACGTCGCCGAACTCTGCGACCTCCTCGTACGAGGTGGTGAAACGCAGCCGTCCGCTCTCGACGTGCTTCGCGAGCAGCTCGGGCAGGCGCTCCTCGTAGAACGGCAGGTGACCGGCGGACAGTCGTGCGATGCGTTCCGCGTCGATGTCGAAGCCGAGCACCTCGAAGCCGAGCTCCGCCATGCAGGCGGCGTGTGTCGTTCCCAGATACCCGCAGCCGAGCACTGTCAGTCGCATGGACACCCCGACAGTCCTTCCCATGAGGGGCGGTCATCGTACCGGCCTGGGTACGGATGTCCCCGTGGCATGTGTCACACGAGGGCGTCATTGCCTACGATCGAGTAACTTACCGTGTGGAAAGGGTACCCCGTGAGCGCAGAATTCGATCTGTACCAGTTGTCCGAAGAGCACGTGATGCTCCGGTCCGCGCTGCGCCAGCTCGCGGACGACAAGATCGCCCCACGCGCCGCGGAGGTCGACGAGAGGTCCGAGTTCCCGCAGGACGTCTACGACGCCCTGGTGCAGTCCGACTTCCACGCGCCCCACATCCCCGAGGCGTACGGCGGCACCGGCGCTGACGCGCTCGCGACGTGCCTGGTGATCGAGGAGATCGCCCGCGCGTGCGCGACATCGTCGCTCATCCCCGCGGTCAACAAGCTCGGCACGATGCCGATCCTGCTGGCGGCGTCCGACGAGGTGAAGCAGCGCTACCTGCCGCCGGTCGCCGACGGCAGCGCGATGTTCTCGTACTGCCTGTCCGAGTCGGATGCCGGCAGTGACGCGGCCAACATGCGCACCAAGGCGGTGCGGGACGGCGACGCGTGGGTGCTCGACGGCACCAAGCGCTGG
>WHST01000100.1 GCA_009379955.1 Streptosporangiales bacterium
CAGCCCGCCGAGCATCTCCGCAGCGAACGCCACCAGCCGCGGCCTGACCTGGTCCATCTCCTCCGGGGTCACGGATCAGAACACGACCACATCACGAGCCGGATCAGCGGTAGCGACACACGTAACAAAGTACTACTAGTACCGCGGTTGTCCGCCGACGCCGGCCTCCTGTCAGAATCGTGCCCGTGCCGAGTGAACGTCAGTCGAGTCAGCGTCCGCGGGTCCTGTCCGGCATCCAGCCGACGGCCGACTCGTTCCACTTCGGCAACTACCTCGGTGCGGTACGCCAGTGGGTGCGGCTGCAGGACACGCACGACGCGTTCTACTGCGTCGTCGACCTCCACGCGATCACCATCGAGCACCGGCCGGACGAGCTGCGGCGTCGCACGCGCGTCGCGGCCGCGCAGCTGCTCGCGGCGGGCCTCGACCCGAAGCGGTGCACGCTGTTCGTGCAGAGCCACGTGCCCGAGCACGCCGAGCTCGGCTGGGTGCTGGGCTGCCTCACCGGGTTCGGCGAGGCGAGCCGCATGACGCAGTTCAAGGACAAGTCGGCGAAGCAGCAGCAGGTGTCCGTCGGGCTGTTCACCTACCCGATCCTGCAGGCGGCCGACATCATGCTCTACCAGGCCGACCAGGTGCCGGTGGGCGAGGACCAGCGCCAGCACCTCGAGCTGACCCGCGACCTCGCGCAACGCTTCAACGGTCGGTTCGGCGAGACGTTCGTGCAGCCCGAGCCGTACATCCTGAAGGAGACCGGGCGGATCGCCGACCTGCAGGACCCGACGGCCAAGATGAGCAAGTCGGCCAGCGCGCCGCAGGGCATCCTCGACCTGCTGGAGGAGCCGCGGGCCTTGCGCCGCAAGGTGATGCGCGCCGTGACCGACACCGACCCGGACGCCCGTATCGTCTACGACGAGGAGGCCAAACCGGGGGTCAGCAACCTGCTGCGCATCTTCTCCGCGCTGTCCGGCGACTCCGTCGACGACCTGAGCGCTCGCTACGACGGTGGCGGATACGGCGGGTTCAAGAAGGACCTCGCGGCCCTCGTCGAGGAGTTCGTCACGCCCTTCCAGGAGAAGGTCGGCGCGCTGCTCGAGGACGAGGCCGCGCTCGACGCGATCCTCGCCGACGGCGCGGCCCGGGCGTCCGGCGTCGCCCGCCGCACTATGCAGATCGTCCGCGAACGCGTCGGCTTCGTCCCGCTCGGCTCGTGATGCCGACCGTCGCGGCCTCGATCTCGGTGCCCGAGCCCTACGCCTCGGAGCTGCGGGACGCGCGCGACAGGTTCGGCGACGCCGCGGCGCGCACGACGCCGACCCACGTCACGCTGCTCGGCCCGACCGACGTCGGCGAGGCGGCGGCGAGCGACTTCGAGTCCCACCTCGCGGTGGTCGCCGCCGCGCACGCGCCGTTCGACATCCACCTGCGTGGCACCGGGTCGTTCCGGCCGGTGTCCGCGGTGGTGTTCGTCGCGCTCGCGGAGGGCATCAGCAGCTGCGAGCAGCTCGCCGCCTCCGTGCGCGGCGGGCCGATCAGGCGGGAGCACGACTACCCGTACCACCCCCACGTCACGATCGCGCAGGACGTGCCCGACGAAGCCCTCGACCGCGCGTTCGCCGAGCTCGCGGGTTACGAGGCGCACTTTCCGGTTAGCTGGTTCACTCTGTACGAGCATGTGGCGGACGGGTGGCGCGTCCGCCGCGAGTACGCGCTGAAGGGTGTCGCAGCCGCTGGGGGGTGACCGGCCATGGTGGCCGTCGTCGACAAGGGGAAGCGCCGCGTCGAGTCGTGGTTCGGCGCGACCCGTAAGAGGTTCGGGTGGTTCGACCACCTGGTGCGGGGATACACGCGGTTCAACGAGCAGAACGGCAACAGCCTCGCCGGGTCGGTGACGTACTTCGGCTTCCTGTCGTTCTTCCCGCTGCTCGCGGTCGGGTTCGCGATCCTCGTGTACGTGGTCGTGGTCTATCCGGACGCACGTGCCGAGGTCGGCGACGCGTTGACGGCGACGTTCCCCGGGCTCATCGGCTCCGGTCCGGGGAAGATCGACCTGCCGAACACGGCCGGCGCGGGTGTCGGCGCCGGGATCGTGGGTCTCGCCGGCCTCGTCTACTCGGGCACCGGCTGGGTCGACGCGCTCCGCGACGCGCTCCGTGCGATGTGGCTCCAGCCCGTGCACAAGGCGCCGAACGTCGTCCTGAAGAAGCTGTGGGACCTCGTCGTGCTCGTCGTCTTCGGCGTCGCTCTGGTGGCGTCGGTGTCGTTCTCGAGCCTCGCCACGTCGATGACGCGCGTCGTGCTCGGCGCCGTCGGCCTCGACCGCGTGCCCGGCATGGGTGTGGGGCTCCGCATCCTCGCGGTCGTGGTCGCCGTCGCGTTCGACGCCGTCGTGTTCGCGATCCTGTTCGGCGTGCTGCCCGGCGTGCGCACCCCGCTGAAGGTGCTCGCCCGCGGCTCGCTGCTCGCCGCGACCGGCTTCGAGATCCTCAAGCTCGCCGGCACGTTCCTCGTCGGCCGGACGACGAGCAACCCGGTCTACGGGGCGTTCGCGATCATGGTCGGGCTGCTCGTCTGGATCAACTTCGTCTCGCGCATCACCCTCCTCGCGGCCGCCTGGACCGCGACCGCCGTGCCGGACGCCGCCGAGGACGACGATGCCGCGACCCTGCCCGACGAGGTGCTCACCCGCCTCGACGGCCTGCCCGTCGACCGGGTCCGCAGGCCCCTCGACTGCGAGGCGTTGCTGTACCGCGAACAGGTGTGGGTCGGCTCGCTCGCGGCGGACGCCGGCTGGACGCCGGACGAGACCGGCCGGGTGCGCGGCCTGTACGTCCAGCGGATCGTCGAACGGCTGCGGGACGCCGGCTTCGAGCCCGCCGCCCTCGTCTCGTCGACGAAGCCCGGCTCGCTGCGCGACCTGGTCCACCAGGTCCGCGTGGCCCGCCGCGCCCGCCGCTTCCGCTGACTCCTACCGGGCGGGCACCGTGACGAACCGTCAGTGGGGGTTGCTGGGCCAGATCGGGTAGGTCATCGTCACGCTCGGGTCGCCCGGCGGCGGGGGGAGCGGCCGGCGGTCGGGGACGGGCCCGCCGTTGGGCTCCGCGTGCCGGCGGCCGCCGCCGTTGCCGTTCCGGGCTCCGTTGTCGAATGCCGGCACGGCACCGCCGACCGGGTACTCGTTGCCGAGGTCGTAGGCGTGGCCGTTCTCGTTCGCGGGCCAGCCGCCGTTGCCGTTGCCCTGCGCCGGCCAGACTCGGTTGCCGTTGCCGTTGCCGTTCGCGGGCCGGACGCCGTTTCCGTTGCCGTTCTGGTGGCCGATGCCGAGGCGGCTGGGCACGGGCCAGCCATCCGGGTCCTCGGCCACCGGTGCCGGCCCGGCGGTCGGGTTCGGGAACGAGACGGTCGCCTCGGGAGCGTAGGGCGTGTACGGGCCGGGGGCGGGCGGAGCGTGCCGGGCGCGGCGGCCGGCGGCCCGGCGACCACGGGGGCGTTCCTCGGCCACCGGCGCGGCCACCGGCGCGGGAGGTGGCGCGGGTGCGCGACCACGCGCGTGTCCCGGGCGGGTGCCGCGTCCTCGCGGCCCACGTTCTCGCGGCTCGCGTGCCCGAGAGCCGCGTCCGTGGGCCGGGGCGGCGCACCGGCGTCCGCGCGGCGTGACCGTTCGTCGGCGCCATACGACGACCGCTGCCACGATCGCGGCGGCGAGGAGCAGCACGAGGAGAAGGACGAGCGGCCACGGCGCGCCGCCCTCGTCCTCCGCCGCGGTCACCGACCGCTCGATGTGCTCGGCTGGCTTCGTCGCCTCCGCCGAGGCCCTGGTGGTGGCGGTCTTCGGTGGGATGGGCGCGACGAGGTCGCCGACGGGGACGGCCTCCGCCTCGGCGGCGAACCCCCAGTCGAGCAGCTTCTCCGTCTCGCCCCACAGGTCACCCGGGCTGCGCATGACCGTGACACCGATGGTCTGACCGCCGCGCTTGGCGGCGCCGACGTAGGAGGCCTTCGCCCTGGAGGTGTAGCCGTTCTTGCCGCCCAGCGTTCCCGGGTAGCTGCCGAGCAGGCGGTTGTGGGAGGCGATCTGGTACGACTTGCCGGCCTTCAGCGCGGGGAACTCCGCGCGCTCGGTCGCGAGGTAGGTGCGGAAGTCCTTGCGCTTCATGGCCTCGCGGAAGAGGAGCGTGAGGTCGTACGCCGAGGTCGTCTGACCCTTGGCGTCGAGGCCGCTCGGCTTGCGTGCGGCGGTGTCGTTCGCCTGCAGCCGCTTCGCCTCGGAGTTCATCCGGGCGATCGTCGCCTTGCGCCCGCCGCTGCCGCCGGCACTGCGGGCGAGGGTCTCCGCGGCGTCGTTGGCCGACATCATCAGCATCGCCTGGAACAGCATGCGGGCCTCGTACGTGCGACGCCGGTCGATGCCCACCTTCGTGCCGTCGACGGACATGTCGGCGAGCGTCGGCCGCAGTTCCTGGCTCGGATCGAGGTGGGGGAGCGTGGCGAGCGCGGTGAGCACCTTGATGGTGCTCGCGGGCGCGAACGCGCCGTGGGCGTCCTTGGCGGCGAGCACCTTGCCGGAGTCGAGGTCGCTGACGACGTAGGCCGCGGCCCTGACCTTCGGCAGCGGCGGCAGGTCGTCACCCTCGGGATGGACGACCCCTCGCGAGCCGAGGAGCGCGCCGCCCACCGGCTCGGACTCCACGGCGTGCGCGGGGACGGCGAACAGGGGCATCGCCAACAGAACGGACAAAACAGCCGCGAGTGCCGAGACCACTGACGGGCGCTTCGGCGTTCTCGCCCGAAACCCTCGCACAGTCGTGTTCATGGGAGGCCCACCATAGCCCCGTCCGGTCCGGCCGTGGTGGACCGTTCCGTCTCGCGCCGGAACGTCCGCTCCCGGCCTGCGATACTGCGAGGAACAGGGACGTCCGAAGGGGTGATCACACGTGGGTCGCGAGTCGGAGTCGGGCTTCTCGATCCCGCCGGTGTACGGCCCCGAGTCGCTCGACGGCTTCGACCCGGACGAGCGTCTCGGCCGGCCGGGCGAGTACCCGTACACCAGGGGCGTCTACCCGTCGATGTACACGAGCAGGCCGTGGACGATGCGGCAGTACGCCGGATTCGGCACGGCCGACGAGTCCAACCGCCGCTACCACCAGCTGATCGAGGCGGGCACGACCGGGCTCTCCGTGGCGTTCGACCTGCCGACGCAGATGGGGTACGACTCCGACGCGCCGCTCGCCTCTGGCGAGGTCGGCAAGGTCGGCGTGGCGATCGACTCGATCGACGACATGCGGCGGCTGTTCGACGGCATCCCGCTGGGCGAGGTCTCGACGTCGATGACCATCAACGCACCCGCCGCCATGCTCCTGCTGCTGTACCAGCTCGTCGCCGAGGAGCAGGGCGTCGACCCGAGGCAGCTCACCGGCACCGCGCAGAACGACGTGCTCAAGGAGTACATCGCGCGCGGCACGTACATCTACCCGCCGAAGCCGTCGCTGCGGCTCGTCTCCGACGTGTTCCGCTACTGCCACCGGGAGCTGCCGCGCTGGAACACCATCTCCATCTCCGGCTACCACATGGCCGAGGCGGGCGCCACGCCGGTGCAGGAGGTCGCGTTCACGCTGAGCAACGCGATCGAGTACGTCGAGGCCGCCCTGCGCTCCGGGCTCGCCGTCGACGAGTTCGCGCCGCGGCTGTCGTTCTTCTTCGTCGCCCGCACCACGCTGCTCGAGGAGGTCGCGAAGTTCCGCGCCGCGCGCCGGATCTGGGCACGCCTCATGCGCGACCGGTTCCACGCCGAGAACCCCAGGTCGCAGATGCTGCGCTTCCACACCCAGACGGCGGGCGTCCAGCTGACCGCGCAGCAGCCGGAGGTCAACCTGATCCGGGTGGCGCTGCAGGCACTCGGCGCCACGCTGGGCGGCACCCAGTCGCTGCACACGAACTCCTTCGACGAGGCGATCGCCCTGCCGACGGAGAAGGCGGCGCGGCTCGCGGTGCGCACCCAGCAGGTGCTGGCCAACGAGAGCGACGTGACCGCCACCGTCGACCCGCTCGCCGGCTCGTACGCGATCGAGTCGATGACCGACGCGATCGAGCACGACGTCGACGCGCTGATGGAGCGGGTCGCCGAGCTCGGCGGCGCGGCCGCCGCGATCGAGCACGGGTTCCAGAAGGACGAGATCGAGCGGTCGGCGTACGACATCGCGAAGGAGCAGGAGTCGGGCGAACGCGTCGTCGTGGGCGTGAACAGGTACCGGCTCGACGTCGAGGAGCCGTACGAGCCGATGCGGGTCGACCCGGCGATCGAGCGTCAGCAGACGGAGCGGCTGGCCAGGCTGCGCACGGAGCGCGACGGCGCGCAGGTGCGGGAACGCCTCGACGACGTGCGCAAGGCCGCCGTCGGCGACGCGTGCGTGCTCTACCCGCTGCGTGAGGCGCTGCGCGCCCGCGCCAGCGTCGGCGAGGTCTGCGACGCCCTCCGCGACGTCTGGGGCGTCTACCAACCGCCGTTCTGAGCCCGGGGTCGTCGCTCGGGAGACCGGCCGTCATGTCACAATGTGTGACATGAACCACGCCCCGGTTCACTCGACGACGTCCGTCCCCGAGCATGTTCTCGTCGACCTGCACGCGTTCGTCGAGGAACACGAACACGAGCTGATCACGCTCCGTCGTGACCTGCACCAGCATCCCGAGCTGGGTGACGCGGAGCGTCGCACCACCGCGCTCCTGGTCGATCGGCTGCGCGAGGCCGGCCTGCACCCGGTCGTCCTGCCCACCGGCACCGGCCTGGTCTGCGACATCGGCGGCGCGGACGGCACCGGCGCGCGGGTCGCGCTGCGCGCCGACCTCGACGCGTTGCCGCTGCAGGACGAGAAGGACGTGCCGTACCGGTCGACCGTCGACGGCGTCTGCCACGCGTGCGGTCACGACGTGCACACCACGGCGCTGCTCGGCGCGGCGCTCTTCCTGGCCCGCGAGGCCGAGCGCGGGCGGCTGCCCGGCGGCGTGCGCCTGCTCTTCCAGCCCGCCGAGGAGATCATCCCCGGCGGCGCCGACCTGATCGCCCCGACGGCGGCGCTCGACGGTGTCGGACGCATCTTCGCCGTGCACTGCGATCCGTCGTTGCCGGTCGGCAAGGTCGGGCTGCGTGTCGGCGCGATCACCTCGTCCACCGACCGGCTGAAGGTCAGGCTCAGCGGGCCTGGCGGACACACGTCGCGCCCGCACATGACGGCCGACCTCGTCTACGCGCTCGGCTCGCTCGTCACGCAGCTGCCGGCCGCGCTGTCACGCCGGGTCGACCCGCGGGCGGGCATGGCGCTCGTGTGGGGACGGGTCGAGGCCGGTCGCGCGGCCAACGCCATCCCCGACCACGGCGTCGTCGAGGGCACGCTGCGCTGCCTCGACGACGAGGTGTGGCACTCCGCGCCCGACCTGGTGAAGTCGCTGGTCGAGTCGATCACGAGCCCGTTCGGCGTCGGGGTCGACCTCGAGTACCACCGCGGTGTGCCGCCGGTCGTCAACGAGGCGACGAGTGTCCGGATGCTCGAGTCGGCCGCGACCGACGCGCTCGGACCCGAGTCCGTCGTCCCGACGCGGCAGAGCCTGGGCGGGGAGGACTTCTCCTGGTACCTCGACCGGGTCCCCGGCGCGATGGCCAGGCTCGGCACCCGCGCGCCCGACGCCGACCTCGACCTCGACCTGCACCGCGGCACGTTCGACGTCGACGAGCGGAGCATCGGCGTCGGCGTGCGCCTGCTCGCGGCCACCGCCTACCGCGCCGCCCGTCCGTGACCGCGGCGTCACCCACGGGGCCGTCACGCGTCCCGCTCGGCGGGCAGTAGGTCACCGGTCACCCGGTCGGGGCCTAGGTAACGGAGCGGTGTCGAAGCTCCTGACCCGGTTGGGTGGGCGCTGGATTGCGGCTATCGTCCCCCCGTCCGCTCTTCCCTCTATTCTCCGGATCGCCGGAGGGTGAGCGGGCACATGCAGGTGTTGACCCGCGTCATCTCGCGCGGGCCGAGGGGAGGAGCCCGTCGTGCGGTATGGCGTAAAACTGGCCTCGATAGGCCTCATCGGAGCATTTCTGTTGGTCGGCTGCGGTGAGCCGCCGGCCGAGCAGGGCAGCGACGAATCCACCGGCACGGCCGGGAAGAAGCTGAAGGCCTGCATGGTGCTGGACGTCGGCGGCGTCGACGACCGGTCGTTCAACCAGTCGTCCTGGGCCGGCCTGCAGGAGGCCAAGAAGGAGAACTCGAACATCGAGATCTCCTACGTGTCGTCCACCTCGCAGAACGACTACGTGCCCAATCTCAACGCCGAGGTCAACAAGGGCTGTGCCGTGACGGTCGCGGTCGGCGGCCTGATGGCCGACGCCACCAAGAAGGTCGCCGCCCAGCACGCGGACAAGTCCTTCGCCGAGGTCGACGCCCCGTCCTCGGGCGACAACGTCTACGGCATGCAGTACAACACCGCGCAGCCCGCGTTCCAGGCGGGCTACCTCGCCGCCGGCATGAGCAAGTCCGGCAAGGTCGCGACGTTCGGCGGCCTCGCGATCCCGCCCGTCACGATCTACATGGACGGCTTCTGGGAGGGCGTGCAGTACTACAACAAGGAGAAGGGCAAGGACGTCCAGGTCCTCGGCTGGAACGAGAAGAACCAGAAGGGCGGCACGTTCGCCCAGTCGTTCACCGACCAGGGCAAGGGTCGCTCGATCTCCCAGTCGTTCATCCGCGACGGCGCCGACATCGTGTTCCCGGTCGCGGGCAGCACCGGCCTCGGTGCGGGCGCGGCGGCGAAGGCGTCCGGCGGCAAGGCCAACCTGATCTGGGTTGACACCGACGGCTGCGTCAGCGCCAAGCAGTACTGCCAGTACTTCATCACCAGCGTCACCAAGGGCATGACGAAGTCGGTGAAGGAGTACGCCGTCAAGGCCGCCGAGGGCAACCCGCCCACCGGTAACTACATCGGCGACTTCTCCAACGACGGTGCGAGCCTGGCGCCGTTCCACGAGTTCGAGTCGAAGGTTCCCGCCGAGCTGAAGTCCGAGCTCGAGCAGATCAAGGAGGACATCTCCTCGGGCAAGATCAAGGTCACGTCGCCGGCGCAGCCGAAGGAATGAAGCTCGAGCTCCGTGGGGTGACCAAGCGGTTCGGCTCGCTGGTCGCCAACGACCACGTGGATCTCGTCGTGGAGCCCGGCGAGATCCACGCGCTGCTCGGTGAGAACGGTGCGGGCAAGAGCACGCTGATGAACGTGCTCTACGGCCTGTACCAGCCGGACGAGGGCGAGATCGTCGTCGACGACACGCCGCGCACCTTCAAGGGTCCGAGCGACGCGATGGCCGCCGGCATCGGCATGGTGCACCAGCACTTCATGCTCGTCCCGGTGTTCACCGTCGCCGAGAACGTCGCGCTCGGCAACGAGTCGACGAAGGCGTTCGGCTTCCTCGACCGTCGCCGGCTGCGCCGCAAGGTGGCGGCGATCTCCGAGGAGTACCGGCTCGACGTCCCACCCGACGCCGTCGTCGCCGACCTCGCCGTCGGCGTGCAGCAGCGGGTCGAGATCGTGAAGGCACTCGTCCGCGACGCGAAGGTGCTGGTGCTCGACGAGCCCACGGCGGCGCTGACGCCGCAGGAGACCGACGACCTGATGCAGGTCATGCGCAACCTGCGCGACGGCGGCACCTCGATCGTGTTCATCACCCACAAGCTCCGCGAGGTGCGTGAGGTCGCCGACCGCATCACGGTGATCAGGCGGGGCAAGGTGGTCGGCGAGGCGGAGCCGAGCACGTCGTCCGCCGAGCTCGCCTCGATGATGGTCGGCCGCCCGGTACAGCTCACCATCGACAGGGGCGAGGCCGAGCCTGGCGACCCCGTCCTCGCGGTCGAGCACCTGAGCGTCGTCGACGACTCGGGCGAGGTGCTCGTCGACGACGTGTCGTTCGAGGTCAGGGGCGGTGAGATCTACGCCGTCGCCGGGGTGCAGGGCAACGGGCAGAGCGAGCTCACCGAGGCCCTCGTCGGGCTCACCCCGCCGACCTCGGGACGCATCACGCTGGCCGGTCGCGACATCACCCACGCCCACGTCGACGACATCCTCGACATGAGCGTCGGGTACGTGCCCGAGGACCGGATGCACGACGGCCTCGTCGGGCCGTTCAGCATCGCCGAGAACCTCGTCCTCGACCACTACGACAAGCCGCCGTACGCCCGCGGTCTCGCGCTCGACATCAAGGCGATCCAGCGCAACGCGACTGCGCAGGTGGCGGAGTTCGACGTGCGCGCGACGTCGATCGACGAGCCGGTGTCGACGCTCTCCGGCGGCAACCAGCAGAAGGTCGTGCTCGCCCGCGAGATGTCCCGCCCGCTGACCCTGCTCGTCGTCGCGCAGCCGACCCGCGGGCTCGACGTCGGGTCGATGGAGTTCGTGCACCGGCGCATCGTCGCCGAACGCGACAGGGGAGCCGCCGTCGTCGTCGTGTCGACCGAGCTCGACGAGGTCCTCGGTCTCGCCGACCGGATCGCCGTCATGTACCGCGGTGGCATCATCGGCGAGGTGTCGTCCGACACCCCCGCGGACGCGATCGGCCTGCTGATGGCCGGCTCGACGGAGGCCGCGACCGGGGCGACGAACGGCACGGCGGACGGTGCCGGCACCGACGAGAGCACGGGGAGCCGCAGTGGCGAGTGAGGCGGACCAGCAGAAGGCGCCGCGGCCGAGCTTCGGTCGCGCCGTGGCCGACGCGGTCCTGTACGGCAACAGCGTGGTCGTCACCCTGCTGGCACTGCTCTGCGCACTCGTGGTCGGCGCCGTGCTCATCGTCATCGGCGACGCGCCCACGCGCCAGGCCATGGGGTACCTCTTCGCCGCGCCCGGCGACGCGCTCTCGTCGGCGGCGTTCGCGATCGGCAACGCGTACGGCTCGCTGTTCAAGGGCGCGATCTTCAACCCCGACTCCGCGTCCGGTGGGTTCACCGGCGTGATGTACCCGATCTCGGAGACGATGGTGTCGGCGACGCCGCTGATCCTCGCCGGGCTCGCCGTCGCACTCGCGTTCCGCACCGGACTGTTCAACATCGGCGCCCAGGGCCAGATCATCATGGGTGCGATCTGCGCGGGCTACGTCGGCTTCGCGTGGGACCTCCCGCCGGTGCTCCACCTGCTCGTCGCGTTGCTCGCGGGCATGGTCGGCGGCGGCATCTGGGGCGGCATCGCGGGGTTCCTCAAGGCGCGCGCCGGCGCCCACGAGGTGATCTCGACGATCATGCTGAACTACATCGCCTACAACTTCCTGGCGTTCCTGCTCACGGCCAGGGGCTTCCAACGTCCGCCGTACAGCCAGGCGATCTCCAACAACGTCCTCGACACCGCACGGCTGCCGGGGCTGCTCGGGCCCGACCTCCGGGTGCACGCCGGCCTGGTCGTCGCGCTGCTCGCGGCGCTCGCCGTCTGGTGGCTGCTCAACCGCAGCACCCCCGGCTTCCAGCTGCGGGCCGTCGGCGCCAACCAGTTCGCGGCGCGCACGGCGGGCATGCGGGTCGAGCGGAGCTACATCTACGTGATGCTGCTCGCCGGTGCGCTGTCCGGTCTCGCCGGCTGCAGCCAGATCCTCGGCACCAACCCGGCGATCACCCAGGACATCGACGGCGGGTTCGGGTTCGACGCGATCACCGTCGCGCTGCTCGGCCGCGGCAAGGCCGGCGGCACCGTGCTCGCCGGCCTGCTCTTCGGCGCGCTGCGCGCCGGCGGCGTGCAGATGCAGTCGACGACCGGCACGTCCATCGACCTGGTGATGGTGGTGCAGTCGGTGATCGTGCTGTTCATCGCCGCGCCCGCGCTGATCCGGGCGATCTTCCGGCTGCGGGACGCCCGCGGTGGCGTCCGCCAGGACCTCGCGAAGGGCTGGAACGGATGAGCACGCCTTCGCAGGCCCCACCGGAACTCGTGCCCGACGAGAGCCTCGTCATCCACCGGGTCGTCGAGCCGCCCACCTCGCGGCGGCAGCGGCTGGTGATGGGACTCGTCCTCGTCGGGGTCGGACTGATCGCCGTCCTCGCCTTCGGCGTCTCCGCGCGTTCCGGCTTCGACGCGGCCTTCCGGCTCAGCCCGACCGACGCGGCCGTCCCGGTACCCGACATCGTCGTGCCCGCGCGCGCCACCGCGATCGTGCTCGGTGCGGTCGTGCTCCTGCTCGGTGCCTGGCACCTGGTCCGCGGCTTCAGCAGGCGCGCGACCAAGTGGATCGCGACCATCGCGGTCGTGTGCTTCATCTTCTCGTTCCTGTGCTGGGCCGCGACCGGCAAGCAGGACACCGAGATCGACCTGCTCGGCCTGATGCAGCAGACGATCTTCCTCGCCGTGCCGCTGATCCTCGGCGCTCTCGCTGGCGTGCTCTGCGAACGGTCCGGCGTCATCAACGTCGCGATCGAGGGGCAGATGCTCGCCGGGGCGTTCCTCGGTGCGCTCGCGGCATCGATGGCGCACAACCTCGGCGTCGGCGTGCTCGCGGCGGTGTTCGGCGGCGGCGTGATGGGCGCGCTGCTCGCGGTCTTCTCGATCCGCTACCTGGTCAACCAGGTCGTCCTCGGCGTCGTGCTGAACGTGTTCGCGCTCGGCCTCACCGGGTTCGCGTACGACATGTTCATGAAGAACCAGGCCGACAGGTACAACGAGCCCGGCTTCTTCGGCCAGGTCGAGATCCCGCTCCTCGGCGACATTCCCGTCCTCGGGCCGCTGCTGTTCAACGCCAATGTGATCGTGTACGCGGCGTACGTGCTGCTCGTCGTCATCCACATCGCGCTCTTCCGCACGCGCTGGGGCCTGCGGACCCGAGCGGTCGGCGAGCACCCGAAGGCCGCCGACACCATGGGCATCAACGTGCTGCGCGTGCGCTACCGCAACGTGATCCTCGGCGGTCTCGTCGCCGGGCTCGCCGGTGCGTACCTCACGGTCGGTACGGTGGGCGCGTTCAGCAAGAACATCTCGTCCGGCAAGGGGTTCATCGCGCTCGCCGCGCTGATCTTCGGCCGGTGGAGCCCGCTGGGCGCGCTCGGCGCGGCGCTGTTGTTCGGGTTCGCCGACGCGCTGCAGACCGTCCTCTCGTACACGCAGACGCCGGTGCCGATCCCCTCGTCGTTCCTCGCGATGCTGCCGTACCTCGCCACCCTGTTCGCGGTGGCCGGGCTCGTGGGCAGGGTCCAGGCGCCCGCGGCCGACGGCGTGCCGTACACGAAGGAGTGAGGGTGCCCGACGTCGACTGGGATGTCCTGCGCGTCGCCGCGTGCGAGGCTGCGACCCACGCGTACGTGCCCTACTCGCGGTTCCCCGTCGGGGCCGCGGGTCTCGTCGACGACGGTCGCGTCGTGTCCGGCTGCAACGTCGAGAACGCGTCGTACGGGCTCGGCCTGTGCGCCGAGTGCGGCCTGGTCTCCGCGCTGCACGCGAGCGGCGGCGGGCGGCTCGTCGCCGTCGCCTGCGTGGACGGCCACGGTGCGTCGCTGATGCCCTGCGGACGTTGCCGGCAGCTGCTCTGGGAGCACGGCGGCCCCGACCTGCTGCTCGAGACCGTACGCGGCGTCCGCCCGATGCACGAGGTGCTGCCGGACGCGTTCGACGCGACAGACCTGGAGGAACGGGCTTGAGTGTGATCGACGTGATCCGTGCCAAGCGTGACGGTGGTGCGCTGAGCGACGAGCAGGTCGACTGGGTGATCGACGCGTACGTGCGCGGCGACGTCGCCGACGAGCAGATGGCGGCGCTGTGCATGGCGATCCTGCTGCGCGGCATGACGTTGTCGGAGATCGCGCGGTGGACCGACGCGATGATCCGGTCAGGCGAGCGCATGGACTGGTCCGGCGTCGGTCGACCGACGACCGACAAGCACTCGACCGGCGGAGTGGGCGACAAGATCACGCTGCCGCTCGCGCCCACCGTGGCGGCGTGCGGTGTCGCGGTGCCGCAGCTGTCCGGCCGCGGCCTCGGCCACACCGGCGGCACGCTCGACAAGCTCGAGTCGATCCCCGGCTGGCGTGCCGTTCTCGACCGCGAGGAGATGCGCGCGCAGCTCACCGATGTCGGCGCGTTCGTCGCGGCGGCCGCCGACTTCATCGCCCCGGCCGACCGCAAGCTCTACGCGCTGCGCGACGTCACCGGCACGGTCGAGTCGATCCCGCTGATCGCCAGCTCGATCATGAGCAAGAAGATCGCGGAGGGCACGTCGTCGCTCGTCCTCGACGTCAAGGTCGGCAGCGGCGCGTTCATGAAGTCCGTCGACGACGCGCGGGAGCTGGCCGAGACCATGGTCGGGCTCGGCGGCGCCCACGGCGTGCGGACGACCGCGCTGCTCACCGGCATGGACGTCCCGCTCGGCCGGGCCGTCGGCAACGCGCTCGAGGTGCGCGAGTCCGTCGACGTGCTGGCCGGCGGCGGCCCCGACGACGTCGTCGAGCTGACCTGTGCGCTTGCCGCCGAGATGGTCGCGAGCGCCGGCGGCGGCAACGGCAAGGACCCGGCCGACGCCCTGAAGGACGGCTCGGCGATGGACGCCTGGCGACGCATGGTGGCCGCCCAGGGCGGTGACCCCGACGCGGCCCTGCCGGTCGCGCGCGAGACCCAGGAGGTGACGGCGTACTCCGGCGGCACCGTCACGTGGCTCGACGCGTACGCGGTCGGCGTCGCCGCCTGGCGGCTCGGCGCGGGCCGGGCGCGCAAGGAGGACACCGTGTCGGCCGTGGCGGGAGTCGTGGTGCACGTGCGGCCGGGCGACGTCGTCCGGCCGGGGCAGCCGGTGCTGACCCTGCACGGCGACGACACGTCGCGGTTCGCCGGTGCCGCCGAGGCGGTCCGCGCCGCGGTCGAGGTCGACGGCGAGCGGCGGCCCCTGCCGCTGCTGGTCGACCGCGTGGCAGGGTGAGGGGCATGCCCGAGCTCATCGCACAGCCCAGCAGGATTCCCGTCCCCGGCGGCAAGATCGTCGACGAGTACGCCGGGCGGGTGACCACCTCGGACGAGCGGGTGAGCGTCGCCCACATGCAGTCTCCCGGCGGCTGGGAGGAACCCGCCCAGACCCCGGAGTTCGACGAGATCACCGTCGTGCTCGACGGCCTCGTGCGGGTGGAGCACGACGGCGGCGTCATCGACGTGACCGCGGGACAGGCGGTGCTCACGCATGCCGGCGAGCGCGTGCGCTACACGACACCGAGCGAGGAGGGCGCCCACTACATCGCGGTGTGCGTCCCCGCGTTCTCCCCGGAGACCGCGCACCGCGACGCGTGAGGGTCGTCAGTCCTCCGACGGGACGAGGATCCACATCGCGAGGTAGATGATCACCTGCGGGCCCGGCAGGGCGCAGGAGATGACGAACAGCAGGCGGACGAGGAACGGCGACAGACCGAACCTGTGGGCGATCCCGGCGCAGACGCCGGCGATCATCCGACCGTGGGTGGGACGTGCGAGCCGTCGGGACGACATGGTGGTCGGGTCCTTTCCGTTGCCCAATGGTCCTGGCAGACACACTGGCGTGCCTGTCACTGTGCCCCACGAAACCCTGGTTCAGTGCCGTCCGGGCGCTGAACCAGGGTTCGTTCGGGGTCGGTTCCGGGATCCCCTGGGTCAGGCGGCCTGCGGGCAGACCTCCTGCGGGTACACGGTCGAGACGGTGGCCTCGGTCTCGGTCTCTTCGACGTCCAAAGGGTTCGCGGCCTCGTCCCTCGGCAGGCGCGCCGCGACGACCGCGATGACGGCGAGGACCGGCGGCACGACACCGGCCACCAGGAACGTGGCTCCCAGGCCGATGACGGCGCTGATCGGGGCGGCCAGGGCCATGGAGACCGGCATGAGCACCAGCGAGACGAAGAAGTCGAGGCTGGAGACGCGGCCGAGCAGCGCCGGCGGGACGCGGCGCTGGAGCAGCGTCCCCCAGATCACCATCGGGGCCGAGAACAGGATGCCGACGACGAACACGGCGGCGGCGATCAGCCACACCTGGCGGGCGAAGCCGACGACGATCAGGGGGAGGCAGGCGACGCCCCACATCACGATCATCGCGGTCAGGTAGCGGCGCGGCATCTTGATCGAGGCCATACCGAGCGACCCGACGGCACCGCCGATGCCGAACGCGGCGAGGACGAGCGCGTGGTCGGCGGGGCCGCCGCCGGCGCGGTCCTTGATGAGGAACGGCATGAGCACCTCGATCGGGCCCATGATCACCAGGATCATCACCGAGGCGAACAGCAGTGTCGACAGCAGCCACGGGGTGCGGACCATGTAGCGGACGCCTTCGCGCAGGTCGCCGAAGACCGCGCTGACCGGGTTGGTGGTGCCGCCCTCGCCCTGGATGTCGCGGCGCAGCGGAATCGGCCGCATCGCGAGCAGGCAGGCGATGCCGGCGATCTCGAGGACGGTGACGACGGCGATCGCGACGGCGGGGGACGAGGCGGCGATCAGCATGCTGGCGAACGCGGGACCCGCGGCCTGCATGAGCGTCGGCCGCATCGTGCCCTCGACGCCGTTGACGGCCATCAGGTCCTCCGCGGGAACGACCGAGGGGAGCAGGGCCGAGTAGGCGGGGAACGTGAAGCCGTTGCCGATGCCGATGACGAGCGACACGACCGCGAGGTGCCAGGGTGTGAGCACGCCGGTCAGCGCCAGGGTGGCGACGACGGCGATCGCCGCCGTGCGGACGCCGGTGACGGCGAGCAGGATGCGTCGCTGCGGGATGCGGTCGGCGAAGACGCCGCCGAACAGGCTCGCGGCGATCATGCCGACGGCGCCGGCGGTCGAGACGATCGAGAGCTCCGCCGCTCCGCCGTCCATCGCGATGACCTGCCAGACGAGAGCGACGAGCCAGACGCCGCCGGCCATCAGTGCGAAGATCACGGAACCGTTGAGCAGCCGGTACTGGGCGCTGCGGAACGGGCGGAGGGGACCGCGCAACCAGCGAGCGGCTCCCCGCTCGGGGGCGGTGGTGGCGGTGTCACTCATCGGAGTTCCTTCGAGTCTCGGTCGTACGTGTCAGGTCATCACACGTAGAGACCGGACTGCTGAGGAGAACTCATCGCCGCCCCGGCGTATTTCTCGTGAGGGACGCGCGCCCCTCACGGTGCCGGGTCAGGCGAGGGGCGTGATCACCCCCGGCGGGCCGCCCGCTCCTTGGCATAGGCCCGCTTCTCGTTCCTGATCGGCTTCGGCTCCTCGATGTACGGGAACCTGCTGGTCGTCTTCGCCTTCACGACCGCCGCCACCGTGATCGGCTGCGGTGCGAGGTTGCCGTCGGGGCCGATCACGCACCGGGCCGCGGTGTCGCCCGCGCCGAAGAACCCGCCGAGGCAGCCGCCGAACTGCGCGTGGCCGCGTCCGTTCGGGTGCAGTGACTGCTGGACGATGTTGCCGCCGAGACCGTTCTGGATCTGGCCCACGTCGATGTCGATGCCGGCCGCCCACTCCTGGTCGTGCCCGATGCCGTTCGCACAGACCTCGCGGCCGTAGAACGCCTGGGACAGGTCGAGGAACCTGGCGCCGGCGTCGCTCGCCACCGTGCCCATCGTCGCGGCGAACTGCGTGACGACGCTGGTACGCGCCCAACCGGCGTCGTCGTCGCGGATCGGGCAGCCCTCGAACGCCTTGGTGAAGGAGTACCTGTTGTCCTCGGTGATCGGCGACGGGTACGACTGGAGCACGAGCTCGTAGTCGGCGTCGGCGTAACCCGCGTCGCGCATCACGGTGCGGACGTCGGCCAGGCTCCCGGCGATGTCCGGCGCGGCTGCCGCGAGCTCGGCCGGCAGCTTGTCCTGCCAGGCGTCCTGGCAGCGGTCGGCGAGCAGGAAGTAGCCCTTGATGCAGTCGAGCACGAGGTCTGCGAAGCCGACGTCGTTGCCGCCGACCGACACGACGACGAGCTTCACCTGGTTGTCGCGCGCGACCGCGCGGAGCTGCTCTGCCTGCACGGCCTCGCCGTTCTGGCCGGAGCCGCCCAGCCGGACGTTGGACGTGGTCGCGCCCGAGCACGCGAGGTTGATGCTCCGGTCCGCCGCGATGCCGGTCTCGTGGATCTCGGCGCGGGTCGACCGGTGGCAGAAGTTGCCCGGCTCGTCGGTGCCCGGCTCGTAGTCGCCGGCCGCCTCACCGGAGATGTAGCTGTCGCCCATCGACACGATCGCGGTGGGCTTCTCCGCCGCCTGGGCGCTGGAGAGGCCCAGCCCTCCGGCGAGGAGGGCAGCGGCACCGACCGCGGCTGACAACTTGCTGATCGACCGAGACATGGGGGCATCCTTCCCGGAACGCAGGCACCGTGTGTGATGATCCCGTTACGATGCGGGCCTGCGCAAGGCCCTGTGACGGTGCGAAGTGGGAGGACGGGCGATGAGGCTCTGGAATCGGCGTTCACGGAGGTCGGCCGTCCTGCTCGGGGTCACGCTGTGTGCGGTCCTCGCCGGCACGCTGTCGGCGGCTCCGGCGCCTGAGGCACAGGCGGCGCCTGCGGCCGCCGCGGTCGACCCGTTCTACACGCCGCCGTCGCCGCTGCCCGACGGCGAGCCGGGCGACGTCATCCGGGCGGAGCGCACGTCGGTCTTCCTCGACCCCGCGCACCTGCTCAGCCCGCCCGTGGACGCGTGGCGGGTCATGTACCTCTCGGAGTCGGGCACCGGCGAGCGGGTGGCCGTGACTGGCACCCTGCTCGTCCCGCGCGCGCCGTGGCTCGGCCGCGGCGAGCGCCCGCTGCTGAGCTACGCGGTGGGCAGCCACGGGATGGGCCCGCAGTGCATGCCGTCGGCGCAGTTCCACGCGGGTACGCAGTACGAGTTCGCGCTGATCAACGTGTGGCTGCTCGTCGGCTGGGCAGTGTTCGTCACCGACTACGAGCACGTCGGCACCAGCGGGCACGAGGTCTACGTGAACAGCAGGTCGGCCGGGCAGTCGATGCTCGACGGCGCGCGCGCCGCGACCGGCGTGGCCGGCTCCGGCATCGACGACAGCAACCCGCTCGCGATCACCGGGTACTCCCAGGGCGGCAACGCCGCCGCGGCCGCGGCGGAACGGCAGCCGTCGTACGCACCCGACCTCGACCTCAAGGCGGTGGCCGCAGGCGGCGTGCCCGCCGACCTGCGCGCCACCGCGAGCGCCGTCGACCGCGACGTCCTGGCCGGCACGCTGCCGATGACGGTCGGCTCGCTGGCGGCGGTCTACCCCGAGCTCACCCTCGACGGCTTCAACGCGACGGGTCGCGCCGCCGTCGCCGAGGTGAAGTCGCAGTGCATCGCGGAGACCAGCACGCGGTGGGCGTTCCACTCCTCGACCGAGCTGACCGAGGGCGGCAAGACGATCGACGAGTTCCTCGACGACAACGCCGACTGGGCGAAGCGGGTCGAGGAGCAGCGGATCGGCCGGCTGGAGCCCGGCGTGCCCGTCCTGCTCTACCACGGCGCGCTCGACCCCTGGGTGCCGTACGCCGTCGGCAAGCGGCTCGCGGACGACTGGCGGGCGCAGGGCGCCGACGTCACGTTCACGACCTACCCGATCGCCGAGCACTTCGGCGGCCTCGGCGAGGCGATCCCGCAGGTGCAGACCTGGCTGCTGGCCAAGACGACCGGCAGCGCGAAGGTCGCCCGCGCCGGCTAGGCACGCGCTGTCCTCCCGCTGTCAACCGAGCGGTCCGTTCGGGAGTCAGTGACGGCAACACCCTGCCGGTGTGGGAATTCCACAGGAGGATGCAATGAAGCGATCCCTTGTCCGGGCCGTACTCACGCTCACGGCGCTCACGGCAGCCACCGGCCTCGGTTGGGCAGGCGCATCACCGGCCAACGCGGAGCCGGGATGCCAGTACGGGAGCAACGACTTCAACCAGGACGGCGTGGTCGACGTCGCCGTCGGCATGCCGGGGGACGTCATCGACGGCAGCGAAGGACCGCCGGGGATCGTCGAGGTCCGGGTCAGCGACGGCGACTCGACCACCGTTCACCGTCTCCGGTCGCCGGAGCCCCAGGACGGCGACCTGTTCGGCACCGCCGTCGCCGAGGTCGCCGCCTCCGCGGGTGCCGCCGACCGTTGCAGCATGCTGGCCGTCGGCGCCCCGGGCTACGACGTCGAGATCGGCGAGGGCGGTGACGTCGGCGCCGTCTACCTGTTCCGATGGGACTCTGCCGCCGAGGAGTTCGTCGATGCGGGCACGTTCGGTCCGGGACGGGGCGGTGTGCCGGCCGGCGTGAACTTCGAGGAGGGCTTCGGGCAGGCGCTCGCCGCTCCGTACCACGGTGGCGGTGGCGGCGACGGTCTCGTCACACCGCTGTACGTCGGTGCGCCGGGCTACCACCTGGACTCTGCGCCGGCGGCCGGTGCGGTGTACCGGCTCACGTTCACCACCGAAGGCGAGCCGACGGTCGACGAGGCTACCTTCATCACCCAGGACTCCCCCGGCGTCCCCGACACCGCGGAGTCGGGTGACGGCCTCGGCACCTCGCTCGCCGCGGTCGACGGCGGCGTCCTCGCCGGAGCCCCTGGCGAGAGCGTAGGAACCGCCGACCGGGCCGGCGGGTTCCTCAGCTGGCGGGAGGACGGCGACGTGCCCGCGCGCTTCGTCACGCAGGACACCGCCGGGGTGCCGGGGACCGCAGAGGACGGCGACTACTTCGGTGAGGTGATCTACGCCGCGCACGAGGTGCCGGCGTCCAGCGGCGGGCACTACGTCATGGTGGGTGCGCCCTTGGAGGACATCGGCACGGTGCAGCGGGCCGGCTCCGCGATCCGGTTCGCGTACGACGGCGATGTAGAGCTCGACAAGGTTCAGGGCTTCAACCAGGACACCCCGGGTGTCGCGGGTACCCCGGAGGTGAACGACTACTTCGGCAGCTCGTTCGGTTCCTACGGGCCGACGCGCGTTCTCGTCGGGGTGCCGTTCGAGGACATCGGGACCGTGAAGGACGCCGGGATGGTGCAGGGCCTGTCCGGCGACCGGTCGTGGCACCAGGGCACGGCGGGCGTCCCCGGCTCGAACGAGAGCTACGACCACTTCGGCGCGACCATCGGCAATGCGCTGTATGGCATGGGCGGTCCGGGAGAGGACGGCTGGCTCGGTGACGTGCTCGTCGGCGTCCCGTACGAGGACGGGTACGGCGCCGTCGTGGCCGGCCTGCCGGGCGGACCGGCGACGCCGACCAGGTGGTCACCAGGACCGTCCGACTCGAACGACTACGGCATCGCCATCGGCAAGACCAACTGAACGCCGACTCGGCCACGACGGTCTCGGGAGGATCCATGAAACGACACCTCGTACGCGCCGGACTCGCGGTCGCGGCGCTCACGGCCGTCACCGGGCTCGCCTGGGCCGGCGCTCCGCCGGCCAGTGCGGAGCCGGAGTGCCTCAACCAGAGCAACGACTTCGACCAGGACGGCGGCGTCGACGTCGCCGTGGGCATGCCGGGCGCGGACCTCAGCACGGGCGCGGTCGAGGTGCGGGTCAGTGACGGGGAGGGCTCGACGGTCCACCGGATCGAGGCTCCCGACGCCCAGCGCGGCGACGAGTTCGGTTTCGCCGTCGCCGAGGTCGCGGCCTCCGGCGGTGAGGCCGACCAGGACCGCTGCAGCATGCTCGTGGTCGGCGCGCCGGGCCGCGACGTCGGCGGCGCGGCCAACGCGGGCGCCGTCTTCCTGTACCGGTGGGATGCCGGTGCCGCGGGGTTCGCGCTCGTCGGGGAGTACAGCATGGCCACCGACGGAGTTCCAGGTCAGGCGCAGGCGTTCGCGCGCTTCGGCCACGCTCTCGCGGCCCCGTACCACGAGGGTGGCGAGATCGGCGGGCTCGTCACGCCGCTGTACGTCGGCGTGCCCCGCTACTCGGTCGGCTCCGCCCACTGGTCGGGGGCGTTCACGCGGCTCACGTTCACCCTCGACGAGGATCCCGCGGTCGACGAGGGCACCCTCGTCACGCAGGACTCCGCGGGAATCCCGGACACGGCCGAGCAGGACGACCAGCTCGGTGACGCGCTGGCGGCCGTCGACGGCGGCGTGCTGGTCGGCGCTCCTGGCGAGCAGGTCGGGACCGTGGACTGGGCGGGCGGGTTCCTGCGCTGGCGCGAGGGCGACAGCGGCCAGGCGCGCTTCGTGACCCAGGACACTCCCGGCGTGCCCGGCGTGCCAGAGACGGGGGACGAGTTCGGACGGGCGATCTACGCGGCGCACGAGCTGAAGGCGTCCGGCGGTGGTCACTTCGTCATGGTCGGCGCGCCCGGTGAGTCGATCGGGGACGTCCTGCGGGCCGGCTCCGCGATCCGGTTCGTCTACGACGGCGAGCTCCAGGTCGCCGGCGCTCAGGGCTTCAACCAGGACACCACGGGTGTCGCCGGGCGGCCGGAGCAAGACGACGCGTTCGGCAGCGCGTTCGGGTCGTACGGACCCACCCGCACCCTCGTAGGGGTGCCGGGCGAGAGCGTCGGAACCGTGGGGAACGCCGGGCTCGTCCAGGGCCTGTCCGGCGAGCGGTCGTGGCAGCAGGACACGGCGGGGGTCCCTGGCTCGGTCGGGATCAGGCACCGCTTCGGCGCGACCATCGGCAACGCGCTGTACGGCCTGGGCGGCTCGGGGGAGGACGGCTGGTTGGGCGACGTGCTCGTCGGCGTCCCCGGCGACGACCGCTTCGTCGGCTCCGTAGTCGCCGGCCTGCCCGGTGGCCCTGGTGGATCCGAGCGGTGGACCCCGCAGACACCCGGTGACGAGGACGCGTACGGCAGCGCGGTCGGCCGCACCAACTGACCCGCGGACGGGGGCGGGCGGCCGGCTGCCGCGGTCAGCCGCTGACCGCCGGGGGAGGCGTCTGATCCCGGCGCTCCAGTCCCGCGTACTCGACGGACATGTCCTGGCGCTCGCGGTTGGTGAGCATGGCGACTGTGACGACGCTGACCAGCCCGCACGCGGCCATGTAGATCGCGATCGGCAGCGCGCTGCCGTACGCCGCGAGGAGGGCCGTCGCGATGATCGGGGCGGGTCCGCCCGCGGTCACCGACGCGAGCTGGTAGCCGAGGGACGCGCCGCTGTAGCGCAGCCGCCCGGTGAACGCCTCGGCCGTGATGGCCGCCAGTGGGCCGTACTGCATGTCGTGGATCACCAGCGACAGCACCATCGCCAGCAGCACCAGGATCGGCACCTTCGTGTCGAGCAGCTCGAAGTAGGCGAACGAGAACACCGCGATCAGGGCGGCCCCGATCAGGTAGAGGCGCTTGCGGCCGACGAAGTCGGACACGAATCCCCAGAACGGGATCGTGACCATCGACACCAGCGCCGCGATGAGCAGGTAGTTGAACATCGTCTGTTGCGGCAGCTCGAGGACCGTCGTGCCGTACGTCAGGACGAACGTCGTGAAGATGTAGAACGGTGCCTGCTGACCGGTACGGATCAGCGCGGTCAGCAGGACCTCGCGCCACTGCAGGCGCAGCACCTCGAGCACCGGTGTGCGCTCGATGTGCTGCCGCTCCTTGAGCTGGGCGAAGACCGGGCTCTCCAGGATCCCGAGGCGCACCCACAGGCCGATCGCGACGAGCACGATGCTGCCGAGGAACGGCACCCGCCAGCCCCAGGAGAGGAAGGCCTCGGGGGTGGTGAGGGCGTTCATCGCCGCCAGCGCGCCGATCGAGAGTGCGATGCCGGACGGCACGCCCCACTGCGGCCAGCTGGCGATGAAGCCGCGCCGTCGCCGATGGCCCCACTCGATCGACATCAGGACCGAGCCGCCCCATTCGCCGCCCACGCCGATGCCCTGCAGGATGCGGAAGAACGCCAGCAGGAGGCCGCCCCAGACACCGATCACGGCGTGCGTGGGCACCAGGCCGATCAGCACCGTGGCCACGCCCATGATGACCAGCGTCGCGATCAGGCTCGCCTTGCGGCCGATGCGGTCGCCGAAGTGACCGAAGATGGCGGCGCCGACCGGCCGGGCAGCGAAGCCGCCGAAGTAGGTGACGAACGCGCTCAGCGTCGACGTCAACGGGTTGTCGGACGGGAAGTAGAGGGGCCCGATCACGACGGCCGTGGCGAAGCCGTAGAGGAAGAAGTCGTACCACTCGATCGTGGTGCCGATGGTCGAGGCGACGACCGCGGCTCGCAGGTTCTTGCGTGAGGTGGCATCGTCGGCGTGCGCGGCGGCCCGGATCTCATCGGCGTCTGGCATCGTCGCCCTCCTGGTCCATGCGGCTGCCCCTGACGTGTTTCTGACTTCGTGACGCACTTTGGCGTTGGATTAGCCAACATCGTCGGGGTTCTGGGTGGGTTGAGTCTGTCGTTCTTGGCGGTGGGTGGCAAGCCGGTGTAGCCGGGCTTGCTCGAGGCCGGCCTGGCGGG
>WHST01000101.1 GCA_009379955.1 Streptosporangiales bacterium
CGTGATCGTCGATCAACACGTACAGTGCGGTCAGGAGGGTGTTCAGATCTTTGCTCACACATCGAACATGAACACCCTCCCCCACATCCACGGCCACGACGCGCCCAGGCCCTTCAAGGAATCACTCATCTAGGCCGACGCAAGCGCGGCGAGCTCAGAGCTCGACGCCGAGCAGGGCGTCGGTGGCCGCGCGGACCAGGCCGGGGGCCTCGGTGTCGTCGCCCTCGCCTCGGTGCACCGCCTCGGCCCACGCGTCGATCGCCGCGAGTGCGCCCGGCGCGTCGAGGTCGTCGGCGAGTCGCTCGCGCAACGCGGTGAGCACCTCGGTGCCGGACGGCCCGGCAGCTGCCGATGCCGCGGATCGCCATGACGCGAGCCGCTCCGACGCCTCCGTGAGGTCCTCGGCGCGCCACTCCCAGTCCGACCGGTAGTGGTGCGCGAGCACGCCCAGCCTGATCGCCATCGGGTCGGCGCCCTGCTCGCGCAGGTGCGACACGAAGACCAGGTTGCCCTTCGACTTCGACATCTTCTCGCCGTCGAGCGCCACCAGACCCGCATGCGAGTGCACGTACGGGCCACGGTCCCCCGTCGCCACCCGGGCGTGTGACGTGCTCATCTCGTGGTGCGGGAACACCAGGTCACGACCGCCGGCCGCGACGTCGTACGTCGTGCCCAGCTCGGTCAACGCGATCGCCGCACACTCGACGTGCCAGCCCGGCCGACCCGGGCCGAACGGGGAGTCCCAGGACGGCTCACCCTCCCTGGCACGACGCCACAGCTGTGGATCGACGGGATCCTGCTTGCCGGGCCGCTCGGGGTCGCCGCCGTTCTCCGCCGACAACCGCACCATCGCGTCGTGGTCGAGGTGGGACACCGATCCGAAGTCGGGATCGACCCGGACAGGGTAGTAGAGATCACCCTGCAGGTCGTAGACGGCCCCGCTGCCCTTCAGCGTCTCGATCATGTCCGCGATCTGCGGGATCGCCTCCACCGCACCGACGAACGCCGCCGGCGGCACCAGACGCAACGCGACCATGTCGTTGCGGAAGCGCTCGATCTCACGTTCCGCGAGCTCACGCCAGTCCTGGTCGTCGCGTTGCGCACGTTCGAGCAGCGGGTCGTCGACATCCGTGACGTTCTGGACGTACCGCACCTCGTGACCAGCGTCACGCCAGATCCGCACGATGAGATCGGACGCCACGTACGTCGCGGCGTGCCCGAGGTGCGTGGCGTCGTACGGGGTGATGCCACACGTGTACATCCGCGCGGTCGACGACTGCGGTGTGGGAAGTCGTGTGCCGCTCGCGGTGTCGTGCAAGGCGAGCTGCCGCCCCGATCCGGGAAGTCGCGGCAGGGAGGGGGCGGTCCACGAGTCCATGAACGAGAGCCTAACCGGACGTGACGGCAGCCGTGTCCGCTCACACTCGTCCCGGCGACCGGACACCGCTGGGGACCTCACTCGGGGTCTGCACCACTACCGGGGACCCCACGTGGGGGAGGTCAGAACGGTGGCCAGGGGACGGCGGGCCAGTCGTCCGACGGCTCCGGGTGCGTACCCGCGGCGAGCAGCCGCTGCACCCGCGCCCGCGTGCGGCCCACCTCCTCCGCCGACAGCAACGAACCGAGCCGCACCGCCAGTTCTCCGCCCCGGACGAGCTGCCGCGCGAGCTGGTCGAGCGTCCGCACCGCCTCGTCTGGGAGCGGGTCGCCCGCCCACTGCCACAGCACCGTGCGGAGCTTGTCGTCGACGGAGAAGCACACGCCGTGGTCCACGCCGTAGACGTGGCCGTCGGAGACCGGCAGCAGGTGGCCACCCTTGCGGTCGGCGTTGTTGATCACGGCGTCGAACACGGCCATCCGCCGGAGCTCCCCCGACCCGCCGCGGATCAGCCCCACGAGGTCGACGCCCTCGTCCGCGTCGATCCACAGCTGGCACATGCCCGGCCCGAACGGTCCCTCCCGGCGGGCCACCGTCGGCGGGACGATCCGCCAGCCGGTCGCCTCGGAGACCGTGTACGCGGCGACCTCGCGGTCGGCGAGGGTGCCGGTCGGGAAGTCCCACAGCCGCCGCTCCCCCTTGACCGGCTTGTACACGCAGGTGGCCTCGACGCCGTCGAGCTCCACCTGGCAGTAGAACGTCGCGTTCGACGCGTCGACGAGACGGCCCACCAGCTCGAGCTCACCGTGTCGCAACAGCCGCAGCGGATCCTCAGGGACCGCCGACGCGGCCGGGTGCTCGGTCACGTAGCGGGACGCTTGCCGTTGGTCCGCGGACAGACGTGGCCGTCCGCGTCGAGCGGCAGGCCGCAGAAGGGACAGGCGGGCCGGCCGGCGGAGACGAGCGCCTGGGCGCGCTTGCTGAAGGCGCGCGCCGCACCGGGGTCGAGGTGGACGCGCAGCAGGTCGGGGCCCTCCTCATCATCGGCGTCGTCTTCGACGTCGGGTTCTGGCTCGGGCTCGGGCTCGGCGTCGTCGCCCTCCTCGCCCGGCGCCTCCGCCTCGATCACCACCGTGGCGGTGTCGGCGTCCCAGGCGAGCGTGAGCTTCGCGACCCTGAACTCCTCCAGGATCGGCTGATCCAGCGGTTCGAGGTCGTCGATGTCGGACGGCGGCAGTGCCGGGATCGGCGCGTTGCCGCCGGTGGCGCGCAGTACCTCGTCGAGCAGCTCCTCGAGCTTCTCTGCCAGCAGCGACACCTGGATCTTCTCCAGCACGACGCTGGTGACCCGGGAGCCTGCCCTCGCCTGGAGGTAGAAGGCCCGGTCGCCGGGCTCGCCGACGGTGCCCGCGACGAAGCGCTCGGGGTGGTCGAAATCGAAGACCTGTCGCGGCATACGTCAAACCCTAACGGGCGCCACGGCTCACCCGGCGCCACCGCCGACGACCGCGTCGCTCGACGCCTTCCGCCGCCGCTTCCTCGGAGGCGGCGGCACGAGGTCGGCGACGTCGCCGCCCCGGTCGTTCTGCCGGACGACGAACGGTCGCAGCTCGGTGTAACGGATGACGGTCAGTGAGCACGGGTCGACCTGGATGCGCTGGAACAGGTCGAGGTGCATGCCCAGGGCGTCGGCGACGATCGCCTTGATCACGTCGCCGTGGCTGCAGACGAGGTAGGTGGCGTCCGCACCGTGGGAGGCGTTCCACTCCCGGATCGCGTCGACCGCGCGCGTCTGCATGTCGCGCATGGCCTCGCCGTCGGGGAACCGGACGGCGCTCGGGTGCGCCTGGACGGTGCGCCAGAGCGGGTCCTTGCTCAGGTGCTTGAGATCTTGACCCTCCCATTGCCCGTACCTGACCTCGCCGAGGCGTTTGTCCGTACGGACGCGTACGCCGTCGCGCCCCGCCCTGATCGCCTGGGCGGTCTCGCGGCAGCGCTCGAGGGGGCTGCTCACGATGCCGGCCAGCGGGACGGGCGCGAGGCGTTCGGCGAGTGTCGCCGCCTGCCGGCTGCCGGTGTCGTCGAGGTGGACGCCGGGGGTCCATCCGGCCAGGACGCCCGCGGTGTTCGCCGCCGTGCGGCCGTGGCGGACGAGCAGCACCGTGGTCACGCCGGCCACCCTATGCGATCAAGGAACGAGGGTGGAGAATGCGCGGATGCTCGTCGACTGCGCGATCTACCGGCACGGGAACCGCGAGACCGCACCCAAGGATCTCAGCGACGCGCTCGACGAGGCGCGGTCGAAGGACGGCTTCCTGTGGGTCGGCCTCTTCGAGCCGAGCCAGGCCGAGTTCGACGACGTCGCCGCGGAGTTCGACCTGCACGAGCTCGCCGTCGAGGACGCCGTCGTAGCGCACCAGCGTCCCAAGCTGGAGCGCTACGACCACACCCTCTTCTGTGTGCTGAAGACGATCCAGTACATCGACGAGACGTCCGACATCGAGGTCGGCGAGATCATGGTGTTCGTCGGTGACGGCTTCGTCATCACGGTGCGGCACGGCGAGGGGAACCCGCTCGGCGACGTCCGCCAGCGGCTGGAGACCGAGGACAACGAGGTGCTGACCCACGGGCCCGGCGCCGTGTTCTACGCCGTACTCGACCGGGTCGTCGACTCCTACGAGGAGGTCGTCCAGGAGCTCGAGATCGACATCGACGAGCTCGAGCAGATGGTCTTCTCCGCCGACCGCAGCAACGACGCCGAGCGGATCTACAAGCTGAAGCGCGAGGTGCTCGAGTTCCGTCGCGCGGTCTTCCCAATCGTCGACCCGGTCGGCACGCTGGCGACGAGCCACCCGCACATCAAGGACGCCGCGCGGCCGTTCTTCCGCGACGTGCACGACCACCTGCTCCGTGTCCGAGAGCGCGTCGAGGGCTTCGACGCGCAACTCACCGACATCCTCAACGCCAACCTCGCGCAGGTGAGCGTGCGGCAGAACGAGGACATGCGCCGCATCTCCGCCTGGGTGGCGATCGTCGCCGTCCCGACGATGGTCGCCGGCATCTACGGCATGAACTTCGACCACATGCCGGAGCTGAAGTGGGTCATCGGCTACCCGCTGGCGATCCTCGTCATGGTGGTCGCATGCGTCACCCTCTACCGCATCTTCAAGCGCAGCGGCTGGCTCTAGCGTCGGCGTCGTAGGATTTGCCAGGTGAGCCCACGCATCGCGACCAACGACACCGTCGACCTCGCCGAGCTGCTGGCCTTCCTGCGCGAGCGCAAGCACGGCGTCCTGCTGACCACCCGCGGGGACGGCGGCCCGCAGGCGTCGCCCGTCACCTACGGCGTCGACGGGTCGGGACGCGTCGTGGTGTCGACGTACCCCGAGCGGGCGAAGACCCGCAACGCGAAGCGTGACCCGCGGGCGAGCCTGGTCGCGCTGTCCGAGGACTTCGACGGTCCGTGGGTGCAGGTCGACGGCGACGCCGAGGTGCTGGACGGCGAGGAGGCCGTCGAGCCGCTCGTCGAGTACTTCAGGGTCATCTCGGGCGAGCACCCCGACTGGGACGAGTACCGCACGGCGATGCGCCGCCAGGGCAAGTCCCTGGTGCGCCTCACCCCGCGCCGCTGGGGTCCTGTCGCGACCGGCGGCTTCCCGGCGCGGCTCGCCTAGGAGGCTGCGCCGCCGTACGTGCCGAAGTTCCAGACGTTGCCCTCCGGGTCCTTGGCGACGTAGTCGCGGGAACCGTAGTCCTGGTCATACGGCTCCTTGACGATCTCGGCGCCCGCCGCACGTGCGGTCGCGCAGTGCGTGTCGGGATCCTCGACCACGACGTAGAGCGCGGTCCTGTCGACGTGCTCGACGATCTCGTCGTACTCGCTCGGGCGCTCCTGACCGAGCATGACCGAGGTGCCGCGGTAGTCGAGCTGGGCATGCTCGACCACGCCGTCGTCGCCCCGGTACGCCACCACCTCGGTGAAGCCGAACGTCTTGCTCAGGAACGTGATCGCCGCGGCCGCGTCCTTGTACCTCAGGGTCGCGAAGATGCTCTGCCTCGGGTTGTCGGGCACGTCGTCCTCCCTCGTCGGGTATGTGTCGTCACCGTACGGCTGCGCCCGCGACCGCGTCTTGGACGAATGGGAACTCAGCCCTCGGCGTCGACGAGGGTGGGCGGCGGAGGGACACCGACGAGGCTCGGCGGACCGCCGGCCAGCGCGCGGAACTCCCGGTCGAGATGGGCATGGTCGTAGTAGCCGCAGGCGAGCGCGACGTCGGTCAGCGACCGCGCACGGCCCGAAGAGAGCATCCACCTGGCGCGGGAGAAGCGGACGAGCCGGCCCACGGCCTTGGGGCCGAGCCCGATCTCGGCGCGGAACCGCGCGGCGAGGTGGCGCCTGCTCCAGCCGATCTCGCGGGCGAGGTCGGCGACCCGTACGGTCCCGCCGGTGCGGTGGATCGTCTGCCACGCCTGTGCGACCTCGGGAGTGGGCGCGCGGGTCCCGGCGAGCCGTCTCGACAAGATGTCGTCGAGCAGCGCGAACCGGCTGCTCCAGTCGGGAGCCTCGGCGAGGCGTTCGGCGAGCTCGTCACCGGCGCGGCCGAGCAGGGCGTCGAGCGGCACGACGTCGCCGGTGAGGGCGTCGAGGCGGACGTCGAGCAGCGCACCCGCGGCGAGCGGTGACAGGTCGACCTGGAGCCCCGCCTGGTGACCGTCGTGCGCGATCACCCCCGGGCCGTCGTGCAGGCCGGCGACGAACGAGCCGAACGTGCCTCCGGCCTCGTCCGAGCCCGGCATGCGTTCCATGCGCAGCTCGTCGCCGAACGTCAGGATGAGGGTGATCGTGGGGGCAGGCAGGACCGTGTCGGAGACCGGCTCGCCCGAGTCGACGACGAAGCCGTGGTAGTCCGCGACGGCGCCGTGCAGCACGGGTGCGGGAGCGCGCGTCCACATGCGCCACGAGCCACGGTACGTGCCCTCCTCGACCGCACTCGACCCACCCATACCGTCGAGTGTGCCTCACGGCGCGGACAGTCAGCGGGCCTGGAGCACGCCCGCGTACACGAGCGCGAGGACGAGGGCGCCGAGCGCCACGCGGTAGACGACGAAGACGATCGTCGAGTGCCGGGCGAGGAACCGCAGCAGCCACGCGATCGCGGCGTACCCGGAGGCGAACGAGACGACCGTCGCGACGAGCGTCGGCAGCCAACCCACACCGCCTGCGCCGAGGGCGTCCTTCAGCTGGAACAGGCCGGACGCGACGACGGCGGGGATGCTCAGCAGGAACGAGTACCTCGCCGCGGCCTCGCGGTTCAGGCCCATGAAGAGCCCGCCGGTGATGGTCGACCCCGACCGCGAGACGCCGGGGATGAGTGAGAGCACCTGGAACGACCCGATGACGACGGCGTCGCGCGTCGTCAGCTGCTCGAGCGGACGCCGCTTCGCCCCCACCTTCTCGGCGACGAGCAGGACGAGCGCGAACACGATCAGGACCGTCCCGGTGATCCGCAGGTCACGGGCGGCCGTCTCGATCTGGTCGCGGAAGGCGAAGCCGAAGATGCCGATGGGGATGGTGCCGAGCCCGATGTACCAGCCCATCCTGGCGTCGAGCTCGCCGCGCAGCTCGCGCCTCCACAGGCTGCGGAACCAGGTCGACACGATGCGCACGATGTCGCGCCAGAAGTACACGACGACGGCGAGCATGGTGCCGAGCTGGATGACGGCGGAGAACGCGGCGCCGGGGTCGTCCCAGCCGAGGAAGGCGGGGACGATCCGCAGGTGCGCGGTGCTCGAGATCGGCAGGAACTCGGTCAGGCCTTGCACGATGCCGAGGACGATCGCCTGCAGGACGTTCACGGGGTACTAACTCCTGAGGGGGGAGAACTGTCGAGGGACCGAGGGCACACCCTAGGCGAGGCCGGCTCTGGCGTGTGCGGCGGCCGCGGTGCGCAGCATGGCGAGCTGCTCGTCCTCCGACGCACCCTGCGGTGTCACCGCGAGCGTCGTGACGCCGGCGTCGGCGTACGCGGCCATGCGGTCGGCGATGCGTGCCTCGTCGCCCAGCAGCGTCGTCTCGTCGAGCAGCTCCATCGGCAGTGCCGCGCCCGCTCCGGCGTAGTCGCGGGCGAGGAACCGGTCCTGCACCACGGCGGCGGCCTCGCCGTATCCCATGCGCGTCGCCAGCTCACGGTAGAAGTTGCGCTTGCGGCTCCCCATGCCGCCGACGTAGAGCGCGGTGTACGGGCGGACGACGTCGGCGCACGCCGCGACGTCGTCACCCACCACGAGCGGGGCGGTCGCGACGACGTCGAACCCGGCGAGATCACCGCCGGCCCGGTCGCGACCGGTGCGGATCGCCGCGAGCGTGTCGGGCAGGTGGCGGGCGGAGACGAAGATGCCGAGCCAGCCGTCGGCGATCTCGCCGGTCAGCTCGAGGTTGCGCGGCCCGAGCGCGGCGAGGTAGACGGGCACCTGCTCACGCACCGGGTGCACGGTCATGCGCAGTGCCTTGCCCGGTCCGTCCGGCAGAGGCAGCCGGATGTGGCGTCCGTCGTAGCTGACCCGCTGCTTGCGTTCGAGCGCCATGCGCACGACGTCGACGTACTCCCTGGTGCGTCCGATCGGGTCGTCGAACCTGACGCCGTACCAGCCCTCGGATACCTGCGGGCCCGAGACGCCGAGGCCGAGCCGGAACCTGCCGTTCGACAGCGCATCGAGCGTGGCGGCCGTCATCGCGGTCATCGCCGCGGCGCGTGCGGGTATCTGCAGCACGGCCGACCCGAGCTCGATCCGCTCGGTCTGCCCGGCGAGCCAGGCCAGGACGGAGACGGCGTCGGAGCCGTACGCCTCGGCGGCCCACACCGACGCGAACCCGAGCTGCTCCGCCTCGGTGGTGAGCCGGAGCCCTGTCGTCGCTTCGTTCCGCGCACCCCAGTAACCGAGGTTCAGTGCCAACCGCATGGCCGGAGCCTATCCGGGTACACCCGAGCCGATAACCTCGCCGCCATGGAGCAGCGATACCTCGGCCGCAGCGGCACGCGCGTCTCACGCCTCGGCCTCGGCACCGTCACGTGGGGCCCTCAGGTCGACCAGCACGAGGCCGGCGAGCAGCTCCGCGCGTTCCTCGACGCCGGCGGCACGCTCGTCGACACCGCCGACGTGTACGGGCACGGCGAGAGCGAGCGGATCATCGGCGGCCTGCTGCGCGAGGTCGTCGACCGTGAGGAGATCGTGCTGGCGACCAAGGCCGGGCTCGTCGAGGGCGACCGCCGCGCCGACCTGTCGCGGCGCCACCTGCTCCGCGCGCTCGACCAGTCGCTCGCCCGTCTCGGCACCGACCACGTCGACCTCTGGTACCTGCACCAGTGGGACCCCGCCACGCCGTACGAGGAGACCCTCGCCGCGTGCGACATCGCGGTGACGTCCGGCCGGGTCCGTTACGTCGGTATCTCGAACTTCTCCGGCTGGCAGACCGGCACCGCCGCGACCTGGCAGCGCAGCCACCCCGCCAGGGCCGACATCGTCGCGACGCAGGTCGAGTACTCGCTGCTGCAGCGCGGCGTCGAACGCGAGGTCATGACAGCGGCCGTCGAGCACGGGCTCGGCGTCCTCGCCTGGGGCCCGTTGGGACGCGGGGTGCTCACCGGCAAGTACCGCGGCGGCGGCGTCCCCGCGGAGTCGCGCGCCGCGATTCCCCAGTACGAGCCGTTCGTCCGCGAGTACCTCTCCGAGGACCACAGCCGGGTCGTGAACTCGGTGGTGACCGCCGCGGAGGGCCTCGACACGACACCGCTGGTGGTGGCGCTCGCCTGGGTGCGCGACCGTCCCGGCGTGACGTCGGCCGTGGTCGGCGCCCGTACGGTCGCCCAGCTCAAGTCGTCGCTGCAGGCCGAGGAGATCACCCTGCCCGACGAGATCCGCCGCGCGCTCGACGACGTGTCGGCGCCCGCGCTCTCCTATCCGGAGCGCTGAGGCCGCACGACGTACCCGGCGACGACGTCGGCGCAGGCCCCCACGTCCGTCCGGGTCGTGTCGACCTCGACGTCGTAGCTCACGCCGTCGTGCACGACGGTCGCCTGCGACGCGGCCATCCCACCGATCCGGTCACCCCGCGCGGCCTCGCGCGCCGCGGCGACCTCGGGATCGCACCTGACACCGACCCAGAGCACCTCGAGCCCCACCAGGGCCGTCCGCCAGCGGTCCTGCGAGCTCGGGCCGCCGAGGAACACGTCGTCGACGATCACGCGGGCACCCGCACGCGCCATCGCCGCGACGCCCTCGGCCCAGGCGACGTCGAGGGTGCGGAAGACCGGGCCGACGGAGATCTCGCCCTCCGCGGCGAACTCGATGCCCGCATCCGACTCCTGCATCGCCGCCGGCATCGCCCGGATCAGGTCGTCGACACCGAGGGTCAGCCACGGCTCGGGCAGGGTGTCCTGCAGGCACCGCGCGAGGCTCGACTTCCCCGAGCTCGACCCGCCATTCAGCACGATCACGTCAGTCGCCACGGCACGCAACCTACCCACCACCCGCGGCCCCGCTTCCCCGTCCCGCAGTGCGGGACCCACCCGGCCGGCTGGTCGGCGAATGATCATGTTCAGTGGGTGGATACGCACTTCCCACGGCCCATGCGCCATATTCAGGACGGGTTCACCAACTGAACATGATCATTCGCCGGACGGCCCGGGCCGGGCGGCGGGCGGACGGGTAGGCCCTCTGCAGCGGCGGGTGGCCCGTCGCGGCGGGAGGGTCGGGGTGGGTGTGCGGTCGTCCACATTCGCGGGTCGTCGGCGTCGCGACGGGCGTCGGCGTCGTAGGGTCGCTGTGTCATGAGCACCGAGACCTCTCCCTCCTCCGCGGACGTGTTCGCCGCGTTCTGCGCTGCCGGCCTGTGGCCCGGCTGCGGGGCGAAGCTCGCCGGCAAGGTCGCGGCGAGCGGCATCACCCACCCCGACAAGGTCACGCCCGGCCTGCTCAAGGACGTCGGCGGGGTCGGCGAGAAGCGCGCCGGCCGGCTCGTCGACGCCCTCGACAAGGCCAAGCCGGTCTACGACGCGGCGGAGGTGCTCCACGCCGCGGGCGCGCAGGTACGCCTGGCCGCCGCGGCGGTCCGCCGGCTCGGGCCCGGCGCGGCCGCCGTGCTCGGCGACGACCCGTGGCGGCTGCTCGATCTGCCCGGCGTCCAGCCGCCCGAGGTCGACGCGTTCGAGCGCCGCGTCATCGCCGGCGCCGCCCCCGACGACCCGCGGCGGGCCCGGGCGCTCGTCGTCCACCTCCTCGCCCGGATGGCCCGCGACGGCCACACCACCGCGCCCGCCGCGTCGCTCGGTCCCGAGCTGAGCCGGCTGCGCGCCGACCCCGACACCGCGATCGCCGCCGCGCTCGACAGCGCCGACGTGCTCGACGTCTCGAGCGGCGACGACGACGGCGGGGCGACGGGGTTGCTGGCACTCGCCCGCTACGCCATGGCCGAGGACGGCGTCGCCGAGGCACTGCGCAGGCTCGAGGCGACCGCCGAGGTGCTCTGCGAGCCGGATGGCATCGACCCGGTGGCCGACGGCCTCGACCCCGCGCAGGTAGAGGCGGTACGCGAGGTCGCGGCGCACGGCGTCACCGTGCTCACCGGCGGACCTGGCACCGGCAAGAGCCGCACCGTCGCCGCGGTCGTCCAGCTCGCCGAGAAGCTCGGCGAGACGATCGCGCTGGCCGCCCCGACCGGCCGTGCCGCGAAACGCATGGAGGAGCTCACCGGCCACGAGGCGACCACCATCCACCGGCTGCTCGGTGCCTATCCGGCCGGCGAGACGGGGGTCTCCCGCGACTACGCGTTCGCGCGCGGCGAGGCGTGGCCGCTCGACGCGTCGGTCGTCGTGGTCGACGAGGTCTCGATGCTCGACGTCGAGCTCGCGTCGTCGCTCCTCGACGCCTGTGCCGACGGCACCCACCTGCTGCTCGTCGGCGATCCCGCGCAGCTCCCGTCCATCGGGCCTGGCCGGGTGCTCGCCGACGTCATCGACTCCGCCCGGGTCCCGGTCACCGAGCTGACGACGCTGCACCGCCAGGCCGAGGGCGGCGCGATCGCGCGCCTCGCCATCGCCGTGCGCGGCGGCGACCTGCCGGCGGTCGACTCCCCCGACCGCGAGGTGGTCGTCGTGCCCGCGCGCGACGCCGCCCTCGCGTCGCACCGGGTAGTCCAGCTCGTCACCGACTCGATCCCGCGGGCGCTGTCGATCGACGCGGCCGAGGTTCAGGTCGTCACGCCGGTCCACCGCGGGCCCGCCGGCACTGTCGCGCTCAACCTGGCGCTGAAGGCCCAGCTCAACCCCGGCCGCGGCGAGCACCGCGGCTTCGACGTCGGCGACCGGGTCGTGGCTACCGCCAACCACCCGGACGAGGGCTTCGCCAACGGCGAGGTCGGCACCGTCACCGGAGTCGAGGACGACGGCCTCGCGATCACGTTCGCCACCGGCCCGACGATCGTGCCGTTCAAGCACCTCGGCGACCTGCTGCACGGCTGGGCGATCACGGTGCACCGCGCACAGGGGTCGGAGTGGCCTGCCGTCATCACCGTGCTCCCCCGCGAGGCCACCGGCATGCTGTCGCGGCCCCTCGTCTACACCGCGCTCACCCGCGCGAAGGCGCACCTGTCGATCGTGCACGCGGCCGGCCCCGCGGTGGCGCATGCCGTCCGCACCATCGGCGAACGCCCCCGCCGCACCCGCCTCGCCGACCTCCTCCGCGACGGCTGACCGTACGGCCGGCGCGACCTACCGCGCTGACCCGGTGGTCAGGACGGCCGCGCCGTCGACCTCGGCGGTGAACGTCAGGCCGCCGTCCGACGCGCGGGCCGCCGCGACGTCGAGGCGGTCGCCCGGGTAGACCGGGGCGGCGAAGCGGGCCGCGAGCCGGCGCAGCTCCGCCGGGTGCTCCCCCACCGCCTCGGCCGCCACGCGCGTGACGACGCCGAGCGTGCAGAGCCCGTGCAGGATCGGCCGGTCCAGACCGTAGCCGGCGGCCGTGGCGGGGTCGACGTGCACCGGGTGTCTGTCACCGGTCAGCCGGTACAGCACCGCCTGGTCGCGGCTCGTCGCGTACGACTGTCGCAGGTACGCGCCCACCGGCTCGGTCGCCCGACGCGACTCTCCGCGCGGTCCGCCCCAGCCGCCGAGGCCGGGCAGGTAGATCGCGTACACCGCGGAGAACCACCGGCAGTCGACCGCGATGTCGACCATCGACGCCCTGCCCTTGTCCCACACGTCCGCCACCCGCGCCGACATCTCGACGGTCGCGGACGCCGGCAGCGGCTCGCGGACGTCCAGCGTCTGCGCCGCGTGCAGCGACGTCATCCGGTCGTACGCGCCCAGCCCGCCCGCGGCCTCGACCGCCCACAGCCCGAGGGTGAGCGCGAACGTCGGCAGCACCCGCAGGTGCGGCTCGTACACGAGGTCGAGGTCACCCGCGCCCGCACCGACGGCGACCGCGTAGAGCATCACGTCGCGGTCGCCGTACGTGGCGGTCCGCACGCCGAGATCGGTGCCGGCGAGGTCGGCGAGGCCGGTCATCGTCGCTCCCGCACGGCGCGCAGGGCGGCGACCCGGTCCGGCGCCGCGAGCAGTCGCTCCCTGACCTCGTGCCAGCGGGACAGGTCGACGTCGCCCTCGTCGAGGTCGACGAGCAGGCCCTTCACCGCCGCGACCACGGCGGGAGACGCACCGGCCTGCCGCTCGGCGAGGGCCGTCGCCGTCGCCACCGCACGACCGGCAGGCACCAGCTGCCCGACGAGTCCACCGTCGTACGCTTGCCGCGCGTCGAGCCGGTCGCCGGCGAGCAGCAGTCGCACCAGGGTCTGCCGCGGCAGCCGGCGGTGCCAGTGCGCGACCGCCGCCGGGTTGTAGAGGATGCCGAGCCGCGTCGCGGGCACGGCGAACGCCGACGTCTCACCCGCCACCACCAGATCGCACGACACCGCGAGGTCGACCGCGCCGCCCATGCAGGGTCCGTCGACCGCGGCGACCGTCAGCGCCGGCGTTCGCCGCAGCAGCGCGAGGGTCTCCGCGATCGCCTCGTCCACCCCGAGGTCAGCGACCGTCCCGGTCAGCTCGGTCAGATCGGCGCCCGCGCTGAACGCCTCGCCGGCACCGCTGACGATCACCGTGTTGACACCCGGGTCGACCCGGACCAACGCCTCGCGCAACGCCGCCAGCATCGCGTCCGACAGGGGGTTGCGGCGTGCCGGCTCGTGCAGTTCGAGGTGGACGTAGCCGGTCCCCGCCGTCGCCCGGACGAGCCCGTCCGTCACGCCGGCTCCCGCAGGACCATCCGCTGCCAGCGTGTGGTCATCGCCGTGCGGTCGAAGGCGAGCGCCTCCTCCAGCTCCTCCGCGACGTCGAGCAGCATCGCGTCCCTCCCACTCGCTCCGACCAGCTGGATGCCCACCGGCAGTCCACCGACGAGACCGCACGGCACGGTCAGCGCCGGCGTGCCCGCTACGTTGAACGGCGAGGTGTAGGGGAACGCGCCCCACAGTCGGCTCACGCACTGCCCACCGACGCTACGCGGCCGGTCGCCGAGCGGGAACGCCGGCACCGCGACGGCCGGGCACGCGAGCACATCGACCGAGGCGAACGTCTCCGCGATCCGCGCGCGGAACACCGGCAGTCCGGAGAGCGCCGCGGAGACCTCGGCGGGATCGAGGTCGCGGCCCGCGACGAGGGTCCTCCGCTCGTACCCGGTCAGCCGCTCGGGCACGAGGTCGAGCAGGTGACCGCGCTCGCGGTGCTCCTCCGCGAGGACGAGCGGCGCGAAGATCCGCTGCCACCCGTCCACGGGCACGTCGACCTCCTCGACGTGGTGGCCGAGGTCGTCGAACCGCCGCACGGCCTGCGCGACGCAGGCCGCGACCTCGGCGTCGGCCGGCGCACCACCGGGCCGCGCGCACCAGCCGACTCGCAGGCCGTCGTGTCGCGCGCGCTCGACGACCCGGTCGGCGAGGACGCCGACGACGGTCCGCGCGTCCGCCACCGTACGGGTCAGCGATCCGGGGCTCGCGAAGTCGCTCATCGTGCGGAACCCGTGCTCGTCGGCGCACCGGCCGAGGGTGGGCTTCACGCCGACGAGTCCGGTGAACGCCGCGGGGATGCGGATCGAGCCGCCGCCGTCCGACCCCACGGCCACGGTCGCCAGGCCGCTCGCGACCGCGGCCGCCGAACCACCGCTCGACCCGCCGGCCGTACGGGTCGGGTCCCACGGGTTGGCGGTGTCGGGCCCGAGCCGGTTGTCCGTGGTCGCCGACTGGCAGAACTCGGGCGTGTTCGTCTTGCCGAGGAGCACCGCACCCGCGGCGCGCAGCCGCCGCACCACACCGGAGTCGTGCGTCGCGACGTGGTCGGTCAGCAGCTCGGACCCGCAGGTGGTGACCGCGCCGGCCACATGGAAGACGTCCTTCACTGCCACCGGCACGCCGAGCAGCGGCGCCTCCTCACCTCGCCGGTACGCCCACGCCGCGTCGCGCGCCTGCTCCCGTGCCTGGTCCGTCAGGACCGAGAGGTACGCGTGGACCTCACCGTCGTACCGCTCGATCCTGCGCAACGCCTCCTCGGTGACCTCGACAGGTCCGACCTGACCCGACCGGTACGCGCCGACCAACTCGGCGACGGACCAGAACAGCGGCGAGTCAGGCATGCGGTGCCACGCCCCCGCTGATGCCGTAGACCTCGCCGGTGACGTAACCGGAGTCGTCCCCGGCGAGGAACGAGACGAGCGCGGCGACGTCCGCCGGCTCACCCACCCGGCCGACGCGCGACCGGTTCTCCGCATAGCCGCTGAAGAAGCTGTCGGGGTAGACCCGGCGGAGGAACTCGTTGTAGATCAGCCCTGGCGCGACGGCGTTGACCCGGACGCCGTGTCGGCCGTTCTCGGCGGCCGCCACCCGGGTGAGGGCGAGCACGCCCGCCTTCGCCGCCGAGTACGCGGCGCCGTGCTCCTCGCTGCTCTCCCAGGCCGCGATCGAGGAGACGTTCACGATCGCCCCTGACCCGCGCTCCACCATGACCGGCAGCACGTGCCGCATGCAGTGGAACGTGCCGCTCAGGTCGACATCGAGGCACCGGCGCCAGGTCTCGACCGACATCTCGGCGACCGGCTCGATCCTGCTCCACCCCGCGTTGTTGACCAGGACGTCGACGGTCCCCTTCTCGGCCACCACGTCGTCGACCACATGACCGACCGCGTCGTAGTCGGTCACGTCGAGCGTCCTGGCGAGGAACGGCCGGCCGAACTCGTCCTCGAGTGCCCGCGCCAGCTCACCGCACCGGCGCTCGTGCGCATCGGTGACGACGACGTCCATGCCGTCGGCGGCGAGCCGGCGCGCCACCGCGGCGCCGATCCCGGCACCTGCCGCCGCGGTCACCAGCGCGACCTTCCCGGCCATCAGGCACCACCTCCCAGCGCCGGGATGACGTGTTCCGCGATGTGCGCCAGCCGGCGCCGGCGTCCACCGGACAGCAGCGCGAACGTGATCCGGTCGACGTCGAGCGCCACCAGGTCGCGCAGGCGCCGTACGCAGGTCGCGGTGTCGCCCGCGATCGCGACCGTGCGCACGAAGTCGTCGCTCACGATCTCCCTGTGGTCGGCGTGCAGCGAGAGGTGGTCGACCAGGTGGTACGCCTTTGCCGCCGCGGCGAACTGCGGCCGGAACGCCTCCCACGACGGTGGCAGGTGCTTCCACACGTGCATCGTCGCGGCCTGGCTCGTCGCCCATGCGCGGACGTCGTCGAGCGCCTTCGCCTCGCCGTCGTCCACGCTCATCGTGACGAGCAGGTCGACGGTGACGGCGGATCGCGGACGTCCCGCCCGTTCCAGTCCTTCGCGCAGGTGGTCGAGCTGCCAGGCACAGACCTCGGGGTCGGCGGCGCCCATCAGGATCGCGCCGTCGGCCTTCTCTCCCGCGAGCCGGAGCATGCCAGGCTGCGAGACGGCGACGTAGATCGGCAACTGCCGCCGCGCCGTCCGCAGCTGGACGCGCGTGCCGTACAGGTCGACCTCGTCACCGGTGAACAGGGTGCGGAGCTCGTCGATGCCCTGCCGCAGGTCGCCGAGCTTGGACGGCGGCATGCCGGCGCCGTACGTCGCGGACCATCCGGCGCCGAGGCCGAGCATCGCCCGGCCGCCGGTGAGCTCGTCGAGCGCCGTCATCGCGTTCGCGGTGACGGTCGGGTGCCTGGTCGCCAGGTTCGTGACGGCGGGGCCGATGTGCGTCCTCGTCGTCGCGAGCGCCGCCAGTGTCATCGCCGTGTAGACGTCCTTCATGCCCAGCTGGAAGTCGATGTACCACAGCGCCTCGTACCCGTGCCGTTCCGCGTCGGCGGCGATCTCCGACACGTTGCCCAGCGGCTCGCGCGGGCTCACGCCCATCGAGAGACCCCAGCGGTTCACGACGCCTCCCTCAGGTCGAGCAACCGCCGCAGCAGCTCGGTGACGCTCTCGGGACGGTCGACGTTCATCAGGTGCCCGGCACCCGCGACCTCGTGGTAGCCCGCGTCCGGCAGGGAGTCGAGCAGGATGTCGGCCGCCTTCCTCGGACAGAACGCGTCGCCGTCGGCACCGATCACGTCGACGTGGCACCGCACCCGCCCCAGCTCGGGAGTGAGCGGTGACTCGCGCAGCCCGGCCATGGCGCGCGCGGCGTTGACGTAGCCGGCGCCGCCGCCGACGGCCGCGACCCGCTGGTCGACCACCGCGTCGACGGTCTCCGCGTCCGCCTGCACGACGGCGGCCGCGGTGTCGTCGTGCAGCGCGGCGCGCACGGCGCCGGCGTTGCCGCTCTGGACGAGGGCGATCCGCTGCTCGTAGAACCCGACCGCCGCGCGGCCCACGACCGACGACGTGCCCAGCACGACGGCGCGTGTCACCAGGTCGGGACGGTCGACGGCGGCCCGCAGCACGACCGTGCCGCCGAGGGAGAACCCGACGCAGGCAGCGGGACCCGTCAGGCCCTCCAGGAGTGCCACGAGGTCGCCGCCGAGCTGCGTGAGCGTGCCGTCCGCGGCACCGAGCCCCGTCTCGCCGTGCCCGCGCAGGTCGTACGCGACCGTGCGGCGTCCTGGCAGCTCCCGCTGCGCCTGCGGCCAGCTGCCCCGGTCCTCGGCGAGCCCGTGCACCAGGACGACCGGGGGTCCGCTGCCGTGATCGGCGTACGCGACGTCGATGTCTCCGAGCCTCATGCGCCTCCTCCCGCCAGCGTCTCGCGCAGCACGTTCTTCCTGATCTTGCCCGCCGCGGTCCTCGGCATCGCGTCGACGGAGAACAACCGCTCGGGCCACTGTCGCTTGGGCAGGCCGCGGTCCGCGAGCCACCGGCAGACCTCGTCGAGCTCCAGCGACGCGCCGTCGGTCACGACGACCGCGCCGATCCGCTCACCGAGCCGCTCGTCGGGGACGCCGATCACCGCCACGCTCCTCACGTGCGGGTGCGCGGCGAGCGCGTCCTCGGTGGGCAGCGGCGAGACGTTCACGCCGCCGCGGATGACGAGGTCCTTCAGCCGACCGGTCACGCGCACGTAGCCGTCGGCGTCGAGTACGGCGAGGTCACCCGTGCGGAAGAACCCGTCGTCGGTGAGCTGCTCCTCGAACAGGTCCTCCTGGCCCGCGTACCCGACGCAGACGCCGGGACCGCGCATGACCAGCTCGCCCTCCTCGCCCGTCGCGCCGACGCCGTCCGCGGTCAGCACCCGCAGCTCGAGGCCGGGCAGCGGCAGCCCCGCGGTCGAGGCGCGCTTGTCGGCCGGGCTCGCCTGGGTGCAGGTCGTCACGCCACCCTCGGTCATGCCCCACAGGACGGAGAACAGCGTGCCCGGCGATGCCGTCTCCGCGGCCGTGACCAGTGACGGCGGCACCGGCGCGCCACCGCACAGGAAGGTCCGCAGCGCGCCGAACGGGTGCGCGCCGGCGTGGACGAGGTCGGTGAGGAACGGCGTCGCCGCCGCCGTGAACGTGCACCCGTGCCCGGCGAGCAGCCCCGTCGCGACCTGCGGGTCCCACCGGTCCTGCAGCACCAGCGGGGCGCCGTTCCACAACGCCAGGCGCGAGCCGTGCCATGCGCCGACGCTGTGCCCCAGCGGCGACGGCATGAAGATCGGGTCGGCCTCCCCGAGCCCGAACCGCTCGGTGAACGCGGCGTTGACCGCGCCGAGCGTCCGCTCGGAGTGGGCGACGGCCTTGGGGCGTCCGGTCGTGCTGGACGTGAACATGACGTGGTCGACGCCGGCCGGAACGGGCCGGGCCGGACCGTCCGTGTGGCGGACCGTACGGACGCCGTCCAGGCTCACGACCGTGCGCGGGCGGACGCGCTCGACGATGGACGCGAGCGTGTCCTCGTCGGTGGTGACCGGCAGCGTGGCCGGCACGGCACCCAGGCGCAGGCAGGCGAGGTAGGCGACCTGCCACTCCGCGACGTTGGGCAGGTGGATCAGCACCACGTCGCGCGCGTCCGTGCCGGCCGCCGCGAGCCCGTCCGCCAGCGCGCCGCTCGCCGCCCAGAGCGCCTCGTGGGTGAGCCGGCGTCCCGCGGCGTCGGCCACGGCGAGGTGCCCGGGACGCCGTCGCACCGTCTCGGCGTAGCGGTCGAGCACCGACACGTCGGACCACCAGCCGCGCCGGACGTACTCGGTGGCGTGCGCACGTCGCAGGTTCGTTCGCGGCCGTGCGGGTGGTGCCATGCCCCGCATCGTCGCCGACCGCCCGACGCCACGTCAAGAGAGCGACGTCGCTTTTTCTTAATGCCGATGTCGCCGTTGCGGACTCCGCCGATTAGCATGGCTCTCCGCCGTCCGGGCGTACGTCGTCTCGTCGAGAGGAGCCGCGGTGCCGGCCGTTCCCACGACCCCCAAGGGTCTCAGGACCCGCGAGCAGATCCTCGCCGCCTCGCGCCGGGTCTTCGCCAGGTCGGGATTCGTCAACGCGCGGATGAGCGACGTCGCCGCCGAGGCCGGCCTGTCGCTCGGCGGGCTCTACCGCTACTTCACCAACAAGGAGAGCGTCTTCGCCGAGCTCATCGCCGACGTCCACGACGAGCTGTACCGGGCCAGCAGCGCACCCGACCACGACTTCGCCACCGATCCGCGCAGCGCGCTGTTCGCCGCCAACCGCGGCTACCTCCAGCACTACTACGACAACCGCGACGTCATGCGTGCCTTCATCGAGTCGTCCACCGTCGAACCGCGCTTCCGCACGATCTGGTGGCAGATGCGTGATCGGCACGTCGACCGGTTCCTGCACGTCCTGACCACGGCCTACCCCGACCACGAGCTCGAGCAGACCGACGCCAGGCTGGCCGCCGAGGCGATGGCCTGCCTGGTCGAGCACTCGGCGTACGTCTGGTTCGCCCACGACGAGATGCGCGACGACAAGGTCGACGTCGACGACGCCGCGACCACCGTCACGCAGGCCTGGCACCGCACCTTCTTCGGCACCGCACCGCGCTGACCAGAAACCGACGTCGCTGTCGCAAAAAAGCGATGTCAGTGTCTTGACTTTGCCCGGCGACCGGACGCACGATGCCGTACCAACGGCACGGGGCACGAGGACGCGGAGGCACCACCATGGGCGAACCCGTCACGGTCCACCGGCGGGCCGCCACCCCGAGCCGCGCCAGGAGCGCGGTGATCGGCGCGTGGCTCGCCTTCTACGTCGACCTCTTCGACATCTACCTGCCGATCGTGGCGCTGGCCCCGGCGATGGCGTACTTCCTCTCCCCCACGCTCGGTACCGGAGCGACCGCGCTCGCGACGGGCGCGATCTTCGCGGCCACCCTGCTCGGCCGGCCGGTCGGCGCCTTCATCTTCGGCCGGTTCGCCGACACGGTGGGGCGCCGGCGCACCACGCTGGTCGCCGTCACCGGCGCGGGCGTCGCCACACTGCTCATGGCACTGCTGCCCGGGTACCAGGCCTGGAACGCCTTCGCGCTCGTCGCGTTCGTCGCCCTGCGCTTCGTCGGCGGCATCTTCCTCGGCGGTGAGTACACCGCCGCCAACCCCCTCGCCATGGAGTCGTCCCCGCCGGGAAAGCGCGGCTTCTACGGAGGGCTGATCAACTCCGGGTTCCCGCTCGCCAACGCGTCGGTGTCGCTCATCACCCTGCTCCTGCTCACCGTCCTGCCGGCCGGCGACCTCGACTCGGCGTACGTCCAGTGGGGCTGGCGCATCCCGTTCGTGTTCGGCGCGCTGCTCTCGTTCGGGCTCGTGCTCTACTACCGCAAGTCGGTCGCCGAGTCGGAGATCTTCACCAAGGCGACGACCGTCAAGGCGCCGATCAGGACACTCTTCTCCCGACCGAACCTGCCCAGCTTCCTCCAGGTCCTCCTGCTGATGACCGGGTTCTGGCTGTCGCTGCAGCCGGTGACCGCCGCGCTCCCCGCCCTGCTGCGCGGCGAGGTCGGCGGACTCTCGGACACCGAGACCACGCTCGTCCTCGCCGTCTCGTTCATCCTGCTCGCCCCCGCGCAGATCGCGTCCGGCGTGATCAGCCAGCGGATCGGCCGGCGCAGGTTCCTCGTCGCCACTGGCGTGCTCATCGCCGTCGTCGCGGCCGCCGTGCACGTGGTTCTGGTCCAACTCGCACCGGCCGGGTTCGTCGCGACCTTCGTGCTGACCGCGCTGCTCATCCTGCTCGTCATCGGGCCGTGGGGGGTGCTGCCCTCGTACATCAACGAGCGCTTCCGTACGGGCGTCCGCGCGTCCGGCTACGGCCTGGCCTACAGTCTCGCCGTCGTGCTGCCGTCGTTCTACGCCTTCTACCAGGCCGGACTCGCGACGGTGCTGCCGTTCGCCTACACCGGCGTCGTCCTCGTCGTCGCCGGCGGGCTGCTGGTGCTCATCGGCGGCGCCTGGGGTCCGGAGACCCGCGACGTCGACATGGGCGGCTCGACGGATTAGCAACACCACCCGCACACGCCCCTGACACTCCCCGAACATCCACGCGCCACGGTGGACGCATGGTCGACGCCGTGGACGAGCGGACAGCCGTCGCCCGGCTGCTCCGGCGCACCTGCTTCACCGCGTCCGCCGACGAGATCGACGACGCGGCGAGGATCGGCTGGGACGCCGTCCTCGCCGGCGTGCTGTCCACCGCCGGCGACGACGCGGGAGTCCGGGCGACCCCCGTCCCCGAGCTTCCCGCCCTGAACCGGCCGGATATGGGCGACGAGCAGGACGAGGACGCCAGGCGCGCGTACACCAGGGGGGCACGCGAGCAGATGGACGACGTCCGGCTGTGGTGGCTGGATCGGATGGTCGCGGCGGACCGTCCGTGGCGGGAGCGGCGCACGCTGCTGTGGCACGGGCACTGGGCCACGTCGTTCGCCAAGGTCAGGAGTGCCTCCGCGCTCCTCGCGCAGAACGAGACCGAGCGTCGGCTCGGCGGCGGCGACTTCCGCGCGCTCGCCCGCGCGATGGTGCGCGATCCCGCCCTGCTCATCTGGCTCGATGCGGGCAGGAACAGGCCAGGTGCGCCGAACGAGAACCTCGCACGGGAGCTGATGGAGCTCTTCGTCCTCGGTGTGGGCAACTACGCCGAGACGGACGTCCGCGAGGCCGCCGAGGCACTGACGGGATGGCGGGTCATGCGGCGCGAGGACCCACCGCGGGTGCGGTACGCCCCGCGGCTGCATGCAGGGGGTACGCAGCGGATCCTCGGGCACACCGAGGCGTTCAGTGACAGGAGCCTCGTCGACCTGCTCGTGTCGCGACCCGAGTCCGGGCGCTACCTCGCCACCCGACTGTGGGGCTGGCTCGTGTCCCCGAGCGAGCCGGCGGACGCGAGCCTGCGGCGCGTCACGGAGGCGTACGGGGCGGGCCGCGACCTCACCGCACTGTTCCGAGCGCTGCTGTCCGATCCCGCGCTCGGGCAGGCCGACTCCGTCCTGGTCAGGCAGCCGGTCGAGTACGTCGTCGGCGCGATGCGGGCGTTGCGACTGCGCCCCTCGACGCTCGACGGCAAGGCCGCGAAGGCGCTGCTGGCCGGGTTGCAGGCGCTCGGCCAGCTTCCCTTCCAACCACCGAGCGTCGGCGGCTGGCCGAGCGGTGGCGCGTGGCTCACCACGTCTGCGGCCAGGGCCAGGCTCGCGCTCGGCCTGCGCCTGGCCAGGGAGGCCGACCTGTCGGACCTCGAGCGCACGCCGCGGAAGGAGCGTCCAGAGGCCGTTGCGCGCACGCTCGGCGTCGAGCGGTGGACCGCCCGCACGAAGGTCGCGCTCGACGACGCGGCCGGCAACCCCGCCGAGCTCACCGGGCTCGCGCTCGCGGCACCCGAGTACGTCGTCGGCTGAGGAGGCAGCACGTGGACACCGTCACCCGTCGCAGGTTCCTGCTCGCCAGCGGCGTCGCCGCGGGCACCGCACTCGCCGCCGGGGCGACCACCGTGTCGGTCCGTGAGCTGGTCCGCGCCGGCCGGGCGGATCCGCTCGACCCCGACAGCGCCATCCTCGTCCTCGTCACCCTGTACGGCGGCAACGACGGCCTCAACACCGTCGTCCCGGCGGGCGACACGGCGTACCAGGACTCGCGGGCGGACCTCGCGTACGGCCAGGACGAGGTGCTCGACCTCGGCGACGGTCTCGGGCTCAACCCGTCGATGAAGGGGTTCAAGGCGCTCTGGGACGCCGACCGGCTCGCCGTGGTCCGCGGCGTCTCGTACCCGCGCCCGGATCACAGCCACTTTCGGTCGATGGCGATCTGGCAGTCCGCGTCCCCGCAGGGACAGGTGTCCACCGGCTGGCTCGGCCGGTGGCTCGACGCCACGGGCCGTGACCCGCTGCGCGCCATCGCGGTGGGGTCGACGCTGCCGCCGATGCTCGCGGGCGCCCACGTCGCCGGTGCGGCTCTCCCGCTGACCGGTATCGACATCGGCGCCCACCGCCGCGCGCAGCTCGCCTGCCTCGGCCGGGCCGAGTCCGGCGAGCCCGACCTGCAGGGGCGGGCGGCCGGCGCGAACAAGGACCTGCTCAGGCTCGCCGACGTCACCGGCAGAGACGCGTCCCCGCGGCCGACGACGTCACCCGACGACGACGCCGACGACGAGGGCGGCTCGGGCGGCGCACGCGAGGGCGCGCTCGCGAGGCAGCTCGCCGTGGTCGCCCGGTGCATCGCCGCCGGCGCGCCCACCAGGGCGTACAGCGTCAGCCTCGGCGGGTTCGACACGCACTCCAACGAGAAGCGCACCCAGTCGCGGCTGCTCGGTGAGCTCGACGAGGCGGTCGCCGGCTTCCTCCACACCGTCGGCGGCGGAGCCCGTGGCGCGAACGTCGTCGTCGCCGTGTACTCCGAGTTCGGCCGGCGGGTCGCCGCCAACGGCAGCCAGGGCACCGACCACGGCACGGCCGGGCCGATGTTCGTCGCGGGCACCAAGGTCAAGGGCGGCTTCTACGGCGAGGACCCCAGTCTGACCGACCTCGACGACGGCGACCTCAAGGCGACGACGGACTTCAGGACCGTCTACGGCGAGCTCGTCGAGGGCGTCCTGGGCACGGAGGCGGGCCGGGTGGTTGCCGGCGCGGGCGACCAGCTCGGCTTCCTCCGCTGAGCCGTCCCCCGGCGCCCCGGGGCGGGCGCCGGGGGACTCATGACACTAGTAGTACTTTGTTATGTCGAGTCTGCGGGGGTGGGTGGGCGTGGCAGGACGGGTTGCAGGCAGAGACGGCAAGCGCCGGTCCAGACGCCGAGTAGGGCCTGGAGTTCGCGGAGGACGGCGTAAAGAGTCAGGC
>WHST01000102.1 GCA_009379955.1 Streptosporangiales bacterium
CCGAGCCGTTGGCGCCGATCAGCCCCACGCGGTGCTCGGCGAGAGCAACGGACACGTCGCTCAGCGCCGTCCGGTCCCCGTACCGGTGGGTGACCCCGTCGACCTCGATCACCGGCGCTCCACGAGCAGTGCCACGCCCTGACCGCCGCCGACGGCGATCGCCGCGAGCCCGGCGCTCCCCTCGGGCAGGGCCGCCAGCCGGCTGAACAGGCGGACGACGAGGATCGCGCCCGACGCGCCCCACGGATGGCCGAGCGCGAGCGCGCCGCCCTCGGTACAGACCCGGTCGGGGTCGAGGCCGAGCTCGTCGCAGCACGCGAGCACCTGCCCGGCGAAGGCCTCGTTGAGCTCGACGACGTCGACGTCGGGCAGGACCCTGCCCGTGGTGGCGAGCACGTCGCGTACGGCGGGGACGATGCCGAGCCCCGGCCACTGCGGGTCGACGCCTGCCGTGGCGACCTTCCGCACGCGGAGTCCGGCCAGGCCGCGCCTGTCGGCCTCGCGCTCGGTCACGACGGCCACGGCGGCGGCGCCGTCGCCGACCCCGCAGGAGTTGCCCGCGGTGACGGTGCCATCCGGCCGGAACGCGGGACGCAGTCGCGCCAGCCGCTCCTCGGTCAGCGCCGCGCGGGGGCGTTCGTCGGCGCGGACTCCCGCTACGGGCGTCAGCTCGCGGTCGAAGGCGCCGCTCTCGCGCGCGGCATGTGCCAGGCGGTGGCTGCGCGCGGCGTACGCGTCCTGGCGTGCCCTGCCGATGCCGTGCTTCTCGGCCAGCAGGTCGGCGGCCACTCCCATGTCGGGGTCGCCGAGCTCCGCCGGCGCGAACGGCGCGCGCTCGTACCGCACCGGCGTGCCGGACGGTCCGGTCGGTGGCCAGTACCGCCACGGTGCGGTGCTCGCGCTCTCCGCGCCGCCCGCGAGCGCACACCGGACGTGACCGGCCTCGATCAGCGCGACCGCGGTCGTGATCGCGGCGAGTCCGCTGCCGCACTGCCGGTCGACCGTGAGGCCGGGCACCGTCGCGGGCAGTCCCCCCGCGAGCGCGGCGTACCTCGCCACGTCGCCGCCCGGGCCGAGGCAGTTGCCGAGGACGACCTCGTCGACGTCGCCGGGACGTATGCCGGCGTCGTCGAGGACCGCGGTGAGAACGGGAGCCGCCAGGTCCGCTACGGGGATGTCGCGGAGCGCGTGCCCTGCGCTGCCGATCGGCGTACGGCGCGCGGCCACGATGACGGCGGTCTGGTTCATGTCGTGGTCACCGCGGCGGCGACCTGGCACCCGTGAGGGGCACCCTCACCGTGCCCCGCGACGGTGAGGGTGCCCCTCACGGGTGCGGCGCCTGCGGTCTCCGACATCCCCGTCACCGTAACGGCCTGGCCGCGAGGGAGCCGTCTCGCAGGCCGTCGCGCAGCCGGGCCTGCGCCACCTTGCCGTTCGCCGTACGAGGCAGGCGGTCGACGACCAGCCAGCGCCTGGGCAGGTGTGCCGGGTCGAGCAGGTCGCGCAGCCGCGCCCGGTCCGGCCGCACGGCGCCTCCGTCCTCCACCACGACCGTGACGACCTCGCCGAGGTCGGGGTGCGGCAGGCCGAGGACGGCGACCTCGGTGCCCGGCAGCACCGTCCGCAACGCCGCCTCCACCTCCTCGGCCGCCACGCTCGCACCTCCGGTCAGCACGAACCTGTCGCCCCGGCCGTGGACGGAGAGCCGGCCGTCGGGGTGGAGCCGCCCGCGGTCGCCGACCGAGGCCCAGCCGCCCGGCCGCGTTCGCAGCTGCCCCGCGGCGCCGAGATAGCCCGAGGCGACGTAGCGGCTACGCACCCAGATCTCGTCCGCCCGTACGTCGATCGCGACGCCGGGGAAGGGTCGCAGGTCGCCCTCGTGCGTGCCGGCGGCGACGAACGACAGCTCCGCCGCGCCGTAGTAGTGCGTGAGCCGCGCGCCCGCCGCCCGTGTCCGCGCGGCCGTCGTGGCCGGCAACCCGGCGCCGGCGCAGACGACCACGCGGCCGGCGAGGGATGCCGGCGCCCGGTCGAGCAGTGTCGCGAGCATCGACGGCGTCACGTGCACCGCGGTCGCCCGGTCGAGCGCCGACACCGCGGTCGCCGGGTGCCACCGCGAGGTCGCGAGCACGTCGGCCCCGCAGCCCAGGGCGTGGACGGCGGCGAACAGGAACAGCGAGGACGACAGCGGTCCCGGCACCAGCACGACGTCGCGTGCTCCGATGCCGGTGAGGTCGGTGAACGCGGGGAAGCTGTCGCTCCAGGACGTCCAGCTGCGCAGCACCGCGCGCGGCCGTCCCGTGCTGCCCGAGGTGAGCACCGCCAGGTCCCCGTCACCGCCCGGGTGGTGGTCGAGGGCGAGGTCGTCGTCCCCGCCGACGAGTGCCGTGCGACCGGCCGCGCGCAGCGCGTACAGCGTGGCGAGGGCGCGCAGCGGGTCCGTGGTGTCGACGCGGGTCACGGCGGCGCCGCCGTCGGCCAGGTCCGGGGCGATCCGCTCGACCGTCGCCCTGTCGAACGGCTCGGTGGCGGTGGCGAGCTCCGGCGTGGTCACCGGCGGCCGGCCGTGGTCTCCCGCCGCCGGCGGGCCTCGTCGGCGAACCGCGGGTACGCGGCGTGCACCCCCTTCGCCACGGTGCAGGCGATGACGACCTTGAGCAGGTCGCCGGGGACGAACGCGGTGTTGGCCAGCAGCGCCGCGCCGAGCGACAGGTCGGCACGCCAGGCCACGCCGGGCACGCCGAGGAGGTACATCACGCCGATGCCGCCCACCAGGTTCGCCGCCAGTCCCACGGGGAGGCGGTACCTGGGCAGCTCCCGTTCGGTGATCACGCCGACGACGAGAGCCACCAGCGGGAACGCGACGAGGAACCCCACGCTCGGTCCGGCGAAGACCGCGATCCCGCCGCGTCCGCCCGCGAGCAGCGGCAGTCCGGCGGCCACGAGCACGAGGAACAGCACCATCGACACGAAGCCTCGCCGCGCGCCGATCACGGACCCGGCGAGCATCGGCCCCAGCGACTGCGCCGTGATCGGGACGGCGAGGCCGAACGGCGCCCAGGCCGGCACGGCGCCGAGGGCGGCCATGATGCCGGTGAACATCGCGACCAGTGCGAGGTCACGGGCGGGACGGACGTTCGATGACGGCGGCACGTACGTTCTCCTGTCGGGCGACCCCCCGATTCTCCCCGACGACGCCTGCAGCGCCGCAACCGGCGTGGCCTGGGCCGCGGCGGCGGCTCCCCCGCGACCTCGGTCGACGCGCGCACGATCCTCAGCCGAGGACGGCGACGACGTCGCCGTCCTGGACCGAGCCGCCCTCGACCGCGGTCACCGCCATCACCGTGCCGCCGGTGTCCGTCACGACCGGGATCTCCATCTTCATCGACTCCAGGATCACGATGGTGTCTCCAGCATGGACAGTCTGGCCTTCAGTCACGAGCACCTTCCACACGTTCGCCACCATCTCGGCGCGGATCTCGGCCATACACCGTTCCTCTCGACGACTCGCTCGGTTCTGGGTGCACACCCGGGGTCACACCGGTGACACGCCGCGCTTCTTCGGTGGCCGCCAGTGTCCCGATACGTGGCTCGCGCTCTGGACGAAGCACAGCGTGTCGATCAGGGTGCCGCGGGTGTCGCGGGGATCGAGGATGTCGTCGATCTTCACCCGCCGTGCCGCATGGATCGGACGTTCGAGGTCACGGAACTCGGCGGTCACCTCGTCGCGCACGTCGGCGGGGACGTGGTCGTGCCGGCCGTAGATGACGTTCACCGCGCCGTCGGCACCCATCGGGCTGACTTGCGCGCTCGGCCAGCACACCAGCAGTTCGGGATGGAACTCGGCGCCGCCCATGGTGTGGTACGCGAGGCCGTACGCCTTGCGGATCACGACGGTGAGGATCGGCACGGTCGACTGGCCGAGCTCCCACAGCGGACGCATGCTGTGACGTACCAGGTTCGTTCGCTCCGCCGCCGACCCGACGAGGTAGCCCGGCACATCCGCGAGGAAGACGATCGGCAGTCCGAACGCATCGCAGATGTTGATGAATCTCGCCATCTTGTCGCTCGCCGGTGTGTCGAGCGACCCGGCGAGGAACATCGGGTTGTTCGCGATGACTCCCACCGGGCGTCCCCCCAGGCGCGCCAGCGAGGTGACGACGTTCCGTGCGAACCTCGGCTTGATCTCGAGCACGCTATCGTCGTCGAAGACCAGACGGACCAGTCGCCGCATGTCGTATGCGGTGTTGGGATTGTCGGGCACCAGGCGCAGCATCGTGTCGGGCAGCCGCTCGCCGTCCTGCGACTGGTACGCGGCCCGCGGTACGTCCTTCCCGGCGTTGCCCGGAAAGTAGCCGAGGTACGTCCTGATGGCGTCCATCATGGCGTCCTCGTCGCCGACCTCGAGCTCGACGGACCCGAGCACCTCGGCGTGGAGAGTGCTACCGCCCATCTCCTCCGCCGTTACCCGCTCGCCGGTGGCGGCCTCGACGAGCCGTGGCCCGGCAAGGCCGAGCGCCGAGCCCTTGACCATGACGCAGAAGTCACTGAGCGCCACGAGGTTGGCATGGCCCGCGAACGCCGGGCCCGAGACGCCGCACACGATCGGGACCCAGCCCGACAGCAAGCTGAGATCGGAGAAGCGTTCGTGTCCACGGATGGTTGTCGACCCCATCCGCTCGTTGATGCGGGCACCGGCGCCCTCGGCGAAGACGACCAGCGGTACGCCGTCCCGCAGGGCGATCTGGCGCGCGCGGGAGAACTTCTCGTCGTTGACGTGTCCCATCGAGCCGCCGAGGACGGTGAAGTCGTACGAGACCACCACCACGGGGCGGTCATCGACCCGGCCTCGGCCGACGACGACGCCGTCGGCGGGGGCGTCGATATCGCGCATCAGCCGTGCGTCTCCGGTCGGTCGCGCCAGCTGACCGACCTCGACGAAGGTGCCCGAGTCGAGCAGCCGGTCGATCCGCTCCCGCGCCGTGAGCCGACCGCGTTCGTGTTGTGCGGAGACCGCGGCCGGTCTGCCCGCGTCGACCGCGGTCGCCTTCTCCGTCGCGATCTCGTCGGTGAGCTCCCGTAGGGACGGGCTCGCGACGGCGCCGGCGCCCGGCGACTCGGTGTCCGGCGTGCCGGTGGAGGTTCTCATGAGTCCAGGGTCGACGGCTTGTGTCGATCGAACAAGCCGGAGTAACCTCGATCCACGATCGGGTTATCCGAACATGCGAAGAGGGTGCCCGTGCGAATCGAGCAGCTCCGCTACCTCGTGACGATCCTCGAACGGGGTTCCTTCCGCCGTGCGTCGCAGGAGCTCCACATGTCGCAGGCGGCGCTCAGTGAGGCCATCCGCAATCTCGAGCGCGGACTCGGCGCGAGGCTGATGGACAGGGACCGGAGCGGCGTGCGGCTCACTCCGGTCGGCGAGGACGTCATGCCGCACGTCAGGGCGATCCTCGAGTCCGAGCGCGCCCTGCGGGACCAGGTAGACGGCTATCGCACGCTCCGGCGCGGCCAGGTGAGCCTCGGCACGGTCAACGCCGCCACCAACACGATCCTGCCCGGCGCGCTGTCGGCGTTCAACGAGGAGTACCCGGGCATCCAGCTCCGGATCACCGAGACCGGGTCGCTCGACATCGTCCGAGCTGTGAAGGACGCCGAGCTCGACCTCGGCGTGGTCGTCCGGCTCGAGGACGAGGAGGTCAAAGGTGATGAACTTGCGTTCGAGGACCTGCTCGGCAGTCACGTGGTGCTGTGCGTCCAGCGCGGGCATCGGTTACTGAGCCGCGAATCGGTGTCGATCGGCGACGTCGCGGAGGAGCCGCTCATCCTCTTCAGGTCCGGCTATCTCATGCACGACCTCATGTCGCGCATCTTCGGGGACCGCAACCTCAACATCGTCTACTACACCGACAACACCGAGTCCGCGAAGCGGATGATCGCGACCGGCGTGGGAGTGACTCTGCTGCCCGAGTTCAGCATGGTCAGCGACCTGCTGAGCCGGTCGGGCGAGATCGTCTATTGTCCCCTGGTCGGGGAGTACGCGGGCATCAGGCTGTCGCTCACCTGGCGCAAACGTGCCTACCTGCCTCGCGCTGCGCAGCTGCTCGGGTCGGTGATCCGTGAGGAGGCATCGCGGCATCCGATGTCGTGCTGTGCACCTCCGGAAGGACAGCGGACCGGCTGACAGCGGGTGTGAACGACGCTTCTGGTCTGCGCAGGTCGTGTGTCGTCGATCGGTATTCCATGAGACCCGATCGGGCTTTGGGTGTCGATCGGCGTCGCGATCCTCACGTACAGTCCGCGCAGAAGCGAACAGACGAGGAGGCGCCGTGAGTCGAGCTGCACCTGCATCGCACCCGGCCTCTAGTTATCCGACTGAGACGCTTGAGTAAGCGGAATCGCCCATGGATGCAACGGATTCTCCGTTCACGACCTCATGGCTCTCCGCGGTCGCCGCACACGAGCTCGCCGGACGGCTCGACATTCCCGTTCCCGCCTGGCAGGTCGCACATGACGCGGACGAGGCGGTAGCGGCCGCGGAGAGCATCGGGTTCCCCGTCGCTCTCAAGGCCGACTCCGCCCATGTCGTGCACAAGTCGGATGCGGGGGCCCTTGCCCTCGACCTGGTCAGCGCCGGCTCGGTGAGCGAGGCGTACGAGAGGCTGAGTGGGCTCACCGGATCGCCCGATGCGAGCGTCCTCGTGCAGCGGATGGCGCCGCCGGGTCTGGAGATCGTGGTTGGGTCGTTCTGCGATGCGACCTTCGGCTCGGTCGTGATGGCGGGGGCCGGCGGCCGGCTCGTCGAGCTCCTCGACGACGTGGCGTTCCGGCTGTCACCCGTCGACGCGGTCGATGCCGTCGCGATGCTCGACTCACTGCGGTGCCGCCGGTTGTTCGACGGCTACCGCGGTGAGCCGGCCATCGACGTGACACCGGTGGCGATGCTGCTCACGCGGCTGTCCCGCATCGACGCCGATGGTGTCGTGGGCGGTGAGCGACGGGTGGTCGAGTTCGAGGTCAATCCGCTGATCGTCACCGCCGCGGGGATGTACGCCGTCGACATCCGGGCCAGGGTCGGCGGTCCGGCCAGGAGCGCACGACGTCGATCGTTGCCCGACCTGTCGCCGCTGTTCCGACCCTCGTCGGTGGCGATGATCGGCGCCTCGCGCCGCCCGACGATATCCAACAGGATTCTCGGGCACATCGTCGACTACGGCTATGCGGGAAGCCTTCATCCGGTCAACGGTTCGGCGGCGACGGACAGGATCCACGGGCTCCCGGTGTCCGCTTCGCTCACCGACGTCCCTCACCCCGTCGACTACGGGATCGTCGCGGTGCCGGCCGACGCCGTCCCCGAGACATTGCGTGCCAGCGCGGGACAGATGCGGTTCGCCCATGTGATCACGAGTGGGTTCGCCGAGGAAGGCGAGAACGGGCGACTGATGCAGGCCGAGCTCCTCGACGCGGCCCGGGAGGCGGGCATCACGGTCATCGGCCCGAACTGCCTCGGGCTGCACAGTGCGGCCGGAGGGCTCACCTTCGTCGACGGTCTCGTCCCCGTCCATGGTGACGTCGGCGTGGTCGCCCAGAGCGGCGGCCTCGGCGCCGACATCCTGCGGCAGGGGCAGGCGAGGGGCATCCGCATCGGCAAGCTCGTCACGATCGGCAACGCCGTCGACCTGTCCGCGGAGGACCTTCTCGAGTACTTCTGCGACGACCCGGAGACGAAGGTCATCGGGCTCTACCTCGAGGGAACGCGTGACGGTCCGAGGCTCGCCGAGCTGCTGGACCGGGCGGCCGACAGGGACAAGCCCGTCGTCCTCCTCCACGGTGGACGCAGCGCGGCGGGCGCACAGGCTGCGGCGTCGCACACCGGCACTCTTGCGGGAGAGGAGCGACTCTGGGCGGCCATGGCGGAGCAGACGGGCTGCATCTATCCGACCTCGCTGTCGGAGTTCCTCTCCGTCCTGGCCGGAGCGATGTATCTGCGCCCGGCACCCGGCGGGCGGGTCCTGCTGCTCGGGCCATCCGGTGGCATGTCCGTCCTGGCCTCGGACCACTGCTCGCGCCTGGGACTGGAGGTGCCACCGCTCGGTGAGGCGACCCGGTCCCGGCTGCTCGCCCTGGACGTGCCCGCGGGCAGCTCGTTGCGCAACCCGATCGACACGCCCGCCGGAACCCTCGCGGTGGGAGGCGGTGACCTGGTGCCGACGATCGCGCGCACCGTGCTCGCGGCCGAGGAGCTGGACTACGTCGTCATCCACCTCAACGCGCAGAACGCGTTGAGCTACATGGGCAACGGAGCGCAGATCCTGCGGAACATCGCGGGGGCCGCCGCGGACCTCCACGACGAGCTCGTCGACACCGGCGATGACGCCCAAGTCGTCTTCGCGCTACTTCCCAACGGCGAGCCAGAGATCACCGAACTGTGCCTCGACATCGCCCGCCCGATGTGGGAGCGGGGCGTACCGGTCTTCTTCGGCCTCGAGGAGGCACTCGACGCGGTCAAGGCGATGACCGAAATCGGCCGGGACCGGCGACGGCGAGAAGCCGGTCACCGACGACCGACAGGACCGCGGAACCCGTAACTCCGTGGACCTGTTGTCATACCGTTGCCGCGGTGCCGAGAATCGCGGTGCACTGGCTCGACAGCACGCCGCCGTTGCCGTGGGCGAGTGCGACGTCGCAGTTCGCCACCTGCCGGTCACCGCATTCGCCGCGGAGTTGCCTAACGGCCTCGACGACGAGCAGGAGGCCGTACATCCCCGGATGGCAGTACGAGAGCCCGCCGCCGTTCGTATCGAGTGGGAACTCCCCGCCGGGCGCGACGCGTCCGCCCTCCACGAAGGCGCCTCCCTCGCCTTTCGCGCAGAAGCCGAGATCCTCCAGGAACAGGATCGGCGTGATGGTGAAGGCGTCGTAGAGCTCGACGACGTCGATGTCGGATGGACCCAGTCGGGCCGCTTCGTATGCCGCGGCCCCTGACTGGACGGCAGCGGTCACCGTGAGGGACGGCATACTCGAGATGTGCCGGTGAGTGTGCGCCTCGCCCACACCGAGGATGTACACCGGTGGACGCGCGAGGTCGCGTGCGCGCTCGGCGGATGTCAGCACCACGGCGCCGCCGCCGTCGGTGACGAGGCAGCAGTCCCGTACACCGAGCGGCGAACTGATCGTCGGCGCGTCGAGCACGTCGTCGATCGTCAGCGGGCCGTGGTCCCACGCGACGGGGTTGAGCGCGGCCCACGCACGCGCGGCGACCGCCACCTCCGCGAGCTGCTCGCGGGTGGTGCCGAACTCGTACATGTGCCGTGACGCGGCGAGCGCGTAGGCGGATACCGGGAGCACGGGGTGGTACGGCGCTTCGTACGGGCTGACCTCCTGCGGCGCGGCGTTCGACCGGCCTTGGGAGCGTTGAGTGCTCCCGTACGCGACGAGTGCGACGTCGGCGAGGCCCGCCGTGATCGCGGCCTGCGCATGGTTGAGGTGCGCGACGAACGACGACCCGCCGATCTGCGTGGAGTCGGTGTAGCGGGGGCTGATGCCGAGGTACTCGCCGAGATTGAGGGTGGCCATGGGCAGCTGTGTCGACGAGGCGAACAGCGCGTCGACGTCGCCGAGGGACAGGCCCGCGTCATGAAGCGCACGATGCGTGGCCTGGGCCATCAGGTCGGTGGGAGTGGTACCCGGCTGGGCCTGACCGAGATCCGACTCGGCCACTCCGACGATCGCCGTCGTGCCGCGCATCAGCCCTCACCGTCGATGCGGCCGGACGCCGGTACGAACACCGGCCACGGCTCACCGTCGTCTCCGACGGGCTCCATCCGCACCTCGACGCGCATGCCGATCTCCACCTTCTCCGGCTCGACCCCGTCGACCCTGCTCATCATGGTGAAGCCCTCGTCGAGCTCGACGAGCACCACGTTGTACGGCTCGGCTCGGCGGGGACGAATGACAGTCGTGGCGTAGACCGTGCCACGGCCGCACGACTCACGCCACACCAGCGCAGTCTCGCCCGTCCCTGGCGCGACAAGGCGTGGGTAGAAGACGGCGGTGCCGTCCAACGACGTCTGGTGCATAAGAGCTCCGCGCCGGCAGTGCTCGCGGTAGGTCTCGTAGGGTGAAGAGATCTCGGTCATGACGCGTTGCCCGGGGTGAGCACGATCAAAGCGTCGGCGGCGACGCAGCCCTGGTCATTCGCGAACAGGGGATTCACGTCAAGCTCGGCGACCTCGTCGACGTGGTCGGCGGCGAACCATGAGATCCGCACGAGCGCGTCTGCCACCGAGTCGAGATCGACCGGGGGTCGGCCGCGCGTGCCGAGAAGCACTCGGTGTCCGCGAAGCTCTGCGAGCATCTCGTGGGCCGTCGTCTCGTCGAAGGGCGCAAGGCGATGGCTGACGTCGCCCATCACCTCCACGAAGACTCCACCGAGACCGACGGCCACGGTGGGGCCGAAGAAGCGGTCGTTCACCACTCCCACGAACAGCTCGAGCCCCTCTGCTGTCTCCTGCACGAGCACGCCGTCGATCCGCGCACCTGCCGCATGCGCGGTCGTGTTCGCCACGACCTCGTGCGCGGCGGCTCGAAGCTCGGCGAGGCTCTGCACGCCTAGTCGTACGGCGTCGGCCTCTGACTTGTGGGACAGGTCCGCGGACTCGACCTTGACGACCAGCGGGAAGTCGAACGGCGGAGCGCGGAGCGCGTCGACCTCGTCGAGCGACAGGAGAACCTCCCGGACCACGGGCACGCCGTACGCCGCGAGCGCGTTCTTGGCACGGTGCTCGCCGACGCCTCGCTCGCCGTCGCGCACGTCGAGCATCGAGACGGCCGCTTCACCCCGGCGTGGTGCGCGCGCGCCGCGCCGCATCTTGCCGGTGATCTCGAGCAGCTTGCCGGCGGCCCGCGCTGCGCGGCCCGGTGTCGGATACCAGGGCACCCGGTGCTCGTCGAGCAGGGCGAGTGCGTTCGGCACCGTGCCAGGCGGCGCGCTCCATCCGACGAACAGCGGTTTGTCGCTCCCGGCCGCCGCGGTGACGATCTCACCGGCCAGCCGGTCGGCCAGCGTGCCTTGGATGGATGCGTTGTACACGACGACCTGGTCGACCACGGGGTCGTCCAGGACGGTGGAGAGGACGGCCTGCATGCAGTCGGGCTGGTTGAAGATCTGTGCTGTGAGGTCGACCGGGTTCCGCAGCGAACTGAACGCCGGCAGGATCTCGCGCAGGGCATCCGTGGTCTTCTCCGACAGAGTCGGCAGGCGCAGCCCGACGTCCTCGCACCGGTCGGCGAGGAGCACCCCGGCGCCGCCGGAGATCGACAGCACCGCGACGTCCGGACCGTCGGGGAGTCGTCGCATCAGCGCGGCTCGCGCCACGTCGACGAGGTCGTCGACGTCGGTCACCTCGATGAAACCACCTTCGCGGAAGACCGCGCGGTACATTTCCTGGTCGGCGGTGAGGTTGGCCGTGTGCGAGGCGGCGGCCCGCCGGCCGGTGACGGAGTTCCCGACCTTCCAGACGACGATCGGTTTGCCGAGCTCGAGCGCGCGACTTCCGAGTGCGGCGAGTCGCCGGCCGTCCTTGACGCCTTCGAGGTAGACGGCGAGCACCTCGACCTCGGGGCGTTCGAGCAGGTCCTCCATCAGCTCGAGCGCGTCGATGTCGACCTCGTTGCCGGTGGACACGACATAGTCGAAGCCGATGCCCACGTGGTCGGCGAGGCCGACGACGGCGTAGCCGAAGCCGCCGCTCTGGGTGACCATCGCCACGGGCCCTCGGCGTACGTTGGGGTCACCGAAGATGGCGCCGAAGCCCGCATAGACGCCGTGCCGCGCGTTGAGCATGCCCTGGCAGTTCGGCCCGATCACCCGTACACCGCTGTCGCGGATGGCCTCTGCGAGCTCGGCGTGCACCTGGCGCCCACCCTCGCCGATCTCCTCGAAGCCCGCACTCAGCACGATCGCGAACGGAACCCCGGCCTCGCCGCACTGCCGGATGACACCGGGGACCAGGGGCGCCGGCAGTGCGACCAGGGCCACGTCACATCGGCCGGGCACCGCACACACGTCAGGAAAGCAACGAAGCCCCTGCACGGTGTCGTACCGTGGGTTCACGGGGTAGACCTGCCCCGCGTAGCCGAAGTCCTTGAGCGCGCGCACCGGTTGACCGCCGATCCGTGCGGGGTCGTCCGAGGCGCCGACGACCGCGATGGCGCGCGGGTCGAGCAGACGGTCGAAGTCACCGGTCGGCATCGGTGGCCCCCTCGTGCCCGCGCAGCTCGACGGTCAGTGGGCCCTTCTCGATCCGGGCGTGTGCGAGCGGCGGACGTTTCGCCAGCTCGGCCACGAGATCGACCACCGGATGGCGCGGTGGTCGCCAACGCGTCCGCATCGGACCCGCAGCCAGCATGTCGTCGACCTGCGAGCCGGCGAACATGTAGTAGAGGAGCCGGTGCTCGTCGCTCGCGCGAGGGTACTGCCGCCGTAGCCGCGCCACAGCCGGTTCCCGCGGCGGCGGCACGGCGGTGACGCGCCTGGTCCCGTTGGCGACGATGCGGTCGAGCACGTCGGGTTGCACCGGAGCGGGCAGCTCTCCGTAGTGGCCGAGTGCGTACTTCTTCACCTCGTCGGGTACGATGCGGTAGCGCTCCCCGTGCACCACGTTGAGAACGGCCTGCGTGCCGACGAGCTGGGCGAATGGCGTGATCATGATGGGCCAGCCCAGTTCGTCACGGACGCGGGCGCACTCCCGCAGCACCTCGTCGAAGCGCTCCGGAAGGCCCACCTGCTCCAGCTGGAATCTCAGGTTGGAGAGCATGCCACCGGGTACCTGGTGCTCGAAGTGGAACGCGTCGTAGTCCAGAGGGGCGCCGACCGGCCTGCCCTCCGCCTCCGCGATGCGCAGGAAGTGTGCGCTCACCTCGGCGATGTCCGCCTCGTCCAGCGTCGCTGCACATCCGACGCTCGGCAGGTTGTGGACCAGCTGCTGCACCGCCGGTTGGGCGGCGCCGCTCGCCAGCGGCCAGACGGAGCAGTGCAGCTCATCGGCGCCGAGTCGCGCGGCCTCGAGATAGACCAGCGGCGCGAGACCGGTGAGGCAGTGGCTGTGGATCTCCAACGGAACGTCGCCGAGGACACCCTTCAAGGCCGGCACGAGTGTGCGTACGCGCTCTTGTGTCAGCAGCCCGCCGGCGTCCTTGAGCATGACCGAGTCGACGAGGCCGCTGGCGACGAGGGTCTTGGCCTTCTCGACGTAGAGGTCGTCGGTGTGCACCGGACTCTCGGAGAAGGCCAGCGCGCCGAACGTCCGTGCGCCGAGCGCCTTCGCACGGCTGGCGGTGAAGAGGACGTTGTCCATGTCGTTGAGTCCGTCGAAGGCTCCGATGACTCGGAACCCGTTGTGGTGGAGCCGGTCGATCCACAGATCGATCACGTCGTCGGGGACGAGATCGAAGCTCACGAGGCTCTTGCTGCGCACGATCGCGCGTAGCGGCGTGTCGACGACGCGAGAACGCATCAGCCGTACCCGCTCCCACGGGTCCTCCCCGAGGTAGCGCACGCACACGTCGAACTGGATCGCTCCGGCGAGGTCGATCTGATGGAAGCCCAACCGGTCCATCGTCTCGGCGACGGGGAGCATCATCGCGGTCGTCATCCGCGTCGCCCACAGGCACTGGTGCCCGTCGCGAAGCGTGGTGTCGATGATTCGGATCTCTCTCATACGAGCGCACTCCAGGTGTCCGCCCGTTCGTCGACCCAGCGGGTGTGAACGCCACGGGAACGGAACGTCTCGTCGTCGACCAGTGCCCGGTGGAACGGCACGGTGGTATGGACGCCGTCGACAACGAGCTCGTCCAGCGCCAGACGCATCCGCTCGATGGCCTCATCCCTGTCGGCGCCGCGGACGACGAGCTTCGCGAGCAGAGAGTCGTAGAAGGGTGGCACCGTGTACCCGGAGAAGCAGTGCGTGTCGACCCGGATGCCGTCGCCGACCGGTTCCCGCCACGTCTCGATCCTTCCCGGCCTCGGCTGGAATCCCTTTGCCGGGTCCTCGGCGTTGATACGGCACTCGATCGCGTGTCCCGTCAGGGTGATCTCGTCCTGGCTGAGCAGGGGCGCACCGGTGGCGAGCCGGATCTGCTCGGCGACGAGGTCGACCTCGGTGATCATCTCGGTGACGGGGTGCTCCACCTGGATCCTCGTGTTCATCTCCAGGAAGTAGAACTCCCGCGAGTGCTCGTCGAGGATGAACTCGACCGTTCCGGCACCGAGGTAGTCGACGCGTTCGGCGAGACGGACGGCGGTGGTCGTCAGCCGTTCGCGCAGGTCGGCGTCGACCATCGGTGAGGGCGCCTCCTCCACCAGCTTCTGGTGCCGGCGCTGCACGGAGCACTCTCGCTCACCGAGGTGGATCGCTCTTCCCGCGCCGTCGCCGAGCACCTGAACCTCGACGTGCCTGGCGGGGTCGAGAAAGCGCTCGAGATAGACGGTGCCGTCGCCGAAGGCCTTCTCCGCCTCCGTCGTAGCGCTCTCGTACGCCGCCGCGATCTCGGCGGCGTCGCGCACGATCCGCATCCCGCGCCCGCCGCCACCCGCACTCGCCTTGATCAGGACGGGGAACCCGATCGCGAGAGCTGTCTCGGTGGCGTGGCCGACTGAAGCGATCCTGATCGACCCCGGCAGCGTGGGCACGCCGACCTCCTCGGCCAGCGCGCGGCTACGGAGCTTGTTACCCATGGCGTCGATGGCGTCCGCGCTCGGCCCGACGAACACGAGTCCGTTCTCCGTGCACAGACGCTGGAAGTCTGCGCGCTCCGCCAGGAAGCCGTAGCCGGGATGGACCGCGTCGCACCCGGTGCCGAGCGCCGCCATGACGATCGCGTCGGCGTCGAGGTAGCTCCGCGCCGCCGGGCCCGGGCCGATGCAGAACGCGCGATCCGCGCGCCGCGCGCCGAGTGTCCCGCGGTCGGCCTCGGATACGCCGATCACCGTCTCGATGCCGAGCCGTTCGCACGCGTCGATGACGCGGACCGCGATCTCACCCCTGTTGGCGACGAAGAGACGTGTGATCTCCTTCACCGGCTCTCCAGAGGCTCGATCGTGACGATCGGCTGGTCGTACTCGACGGTCACGCCGTTGTCGGCGAGGATCTCGACCACTCGGCCGGCGACACCCGCGGTGATCGAGTTGAAGAGCTTCATCACCTCGATCAGGCAGACGGTGTCGTCGGCTTCGACGTGGTCTCCGACCTCGACGAACGGTGGCTGGTCGGGGGCGGACGCACGGTAGATCACACCCACCATCGGCGCCGTCACGACATGCAGTGCGGTTTCGGAGACGTCTCCCTCGGTACGTCCTCCGCCGAGGGATGTGGTCTGCCTCGGCGTGAGGGGCGCGGGTGTCGACGCCCGTGTGTCCCGAGCCGTCGGCTCCGGGCTGGACGCCGGGATCGCCGGTGCCGTGCGGTCCTCGACGAGCTCGGTGCCGGGGACGCCGGTCTTGCGCACGTGGAGCCGGACATCGCCGAGCTCCAGCCTGAGCTCCCCGATCCAGGAACGGTCGACGATGTCGAGGATCTCACGCACGTCGTCGTGTGAGAGTGCCTGCCCGTCCTCGGTTCCGCTCATGCTGCACTCCATCCTCCGTCGAAGGGCACCGATGCGCCGGTGAGGAAGTCCGACGCGCGTGACGCCAGGAAGACGATGGGCGCGGCGATCTCGTCGGCGTCGGCGAAGCGGCGCTGTGGGATCCTGGCGAGAGCGTCGGCGCGAAGGTCCGCCGGTAACTGGTCGGTGAGCGGCGTGCTGACGTGTGCCGGCGCCAACGCGTTGACCTGGACCCCATGAGGCGCCCACTCCAGCGCGAGCACCTTGGTCAGCTGGACGACGGCGCCCTTGCTCGCCGCGTACGCGGCCTGCCGCGGCATCCCCACGTGCCCGAGCACCGACGCCATGTTGATCACCTTGCCGGACCGCTGGCCGATCATGACCCTTCCGGCCGCCTGCGCGCAGAGCAGCGTGCCCACGAGGTTCACCTCGAGCACCCTCCGGAATGCCGCAACGGACAAGTCGAGTGCGTGCGCACGGTGGTTGATGCCCGCGCTGTTGACGCAGACATCGACTGTGCCGAAGCTGTCGACAGCCCTCGCGATGAAGCTCTCGACCTGCTCGGCGTTCGTGACGTCGACCCGCACGCCGACGCAGCGGCTGCCGGTGTCCGCGGCGATGGCCGCCGCGACGCCGGCGGCGTCTGCCTCGGCAAGGTCGCCGACAACGACGTCCGCGCCGTAGGACGCCAGACCCCACGCGGACATGCGGCCGAGTCCCGACGCGCCACCCGTCACGATGGCCGTCCTACCGGTGAGGTCGAACCGAGATCGCAGGTCACCAGCGAGCGGCGCCGGTGTCCGCGCCGCCGCGCTCGAGGTCGTCGCTGACGTCATCGTCACCGCGGCTCGACCTCGAGTCGGCCGCTCTGGGTACCGTCCTCTTCCTGACGGGCATGCCGGTCCTTCGTCAGGTCGACGTCACGCGTCTCGCGGCTCGCCCACGCGCACAACGCGGTGAGCAGACCGATCGCCGCGAGGTACCCGGCCACGCCCCACGGTCGGCCGTCGGCCCACCCGGTGAGCGCCGTGGCGAACATGGGCGCGGTGGACCCGCCGATGACGGTGGCCACGGCCACGGGCAGCGCGAACGCGGTGAACCTGACGTTGGGAGAGAAGAGCTCGGAGAAGTACGCCGGCTGAGGGCCGTACATGACGTAGATCGAGGTGCCGAGGAGCAGCAGTGCCAGTGTGATGAGCACGGGCGAACCCGTGTTGATCAGCAGGAAGTAGGGGAACGCCATCGCTGCGGCCCACAGGGCGCCGGCCATGTACACGCGGCGCCGGCCGAATCGGTCCGAGGCGGCCCCGGCCGCCACTTGGATCGCGACATAGGCGACGTTCGCGATCAGTACCGTCGTCAGTGCTAGGGAGCGAGGCAGCTCGAGCGTGGTCGTCATGTACGAGACGATGAAGACGCTGTTCATGAAGAAGGTCACCGTGATGCCCAGGTGCAGGCCCGTGTTGAGCAGCAGCTGGCGCGGCTCGGTACGGAGCAGGGTAAGGACGGGACGCTTCGCCACCTCGCGGTTGCGCTTGAGCTCCTCGAAGACGGGTGTCTCCATCACCTTGACGCGGATGTAGAGGCCGATCGCCACCATGACGATGCTGGCGACGAACGGGATGCGCCAACCCCATGCGACGAAGGCGTCGTCGGAGATCGCGAGGGCGATGAGCAGGAGCAGCGCGGTGGACAGCGCCTGACCGATGGGAGAGCCGACGTACGGGATGCTGCCCCAGAATCCGCGCTTCCCCTTGGGCGCGTGCTCGACTGCCATGACCGCCGCACCGCCGAGCTCTCCGCCGAACGAGAAGCCTTGCAGGAAGCGCATCGTGATCAACAGCAGCGGTGCCGCGATGCCGACGGAGTCGTAGCTGGGTAGCAGGCCGATCGCGGCGGTCGACAGCCCCATCATCAGCAGCGTGAGCATCAGCATGGCCTTGCGACCGATGCGGTCGCCGTAGTGACCGCAGACGAGGGCGCCGAGAGGACGCGACACGAACCCGACGGCGAAGGTGCCGAACGACAGGATGGTTCCCGCCACAGGATCGAAGGTGGGGAAGAAGACGCTCGGGAAGACGAGCGCCGCGGCCGTTCCGTAGAGGAAGAAGTCGTAGTACTCGATCGTGCTGCCGAAGGCGCTGGCCGTGACCACTCGTCTCGTCGAGATGGTTCGCGGAGTGCTGCCGTCCGGTGACTTGTCGGTGTTCTTCATCGCTCTCCGCCTGATGTCGTCGTCGTCAAGGAGCGGAATGATTGCCGTCGACTCTACGAAGCAGTGCCGAACGGATCGACGTTCAATAGCCGATCGATGGTCTCGGATTGCCGAACGAACGCCCGGCGCGCGCAGTTGATGACGCGGGACGCGCAGGCGAAACCGCCGTCGGTGACGCTGGCTGCTTCCATGATCAAGCCGACCTATGCCTCATGTCGAATAATGATCCATGGTCGGATCGACCATTCGTCCAAACATAGCGATGACTTCCGTGGCCCGACAAGACGTGGTTTACTCGGCTGTCACAGGGACAGATCATCGATCCTGATAGTTGAGATGACGACAGCGACTAAGCGTGGTGGGCGGAGCGGGAGCCTGACGGTCGAGAAGGCGGTCGACCTGTTGGAGCGCATCGCCGCATCCCCCGAGGGGATCCGCAACCTCGACCTGGCGCGCGAGGCTGGCTTGGACAAGTCGACGAGCCACCGGCTCCTCGCGACGCTCGAGCGGCGCGGGCTGGTCCACCGCGACCCGCGCACCATGCGGTTCGTGCTCGGCACGCGCCTGCTCGAGCTGGCGACAGGAGTGGCGATCAGCTCGACGCTCGTCGCCCGGCCGTACCTGCACGAGCTCGTCCAGCTGACAGGCGAGAGCGCGTCGTTCTCCCTCCTCGCCGGCGGTTCGTACCTGTGCGTCGACGCCGTGCAGGCGCCGCACGAGATACGTTTCGCGCTCGAGCTCGGCCGGCCGTACCCGCTCAACGCCGGCGCGACCGGCAAGGTGATCCTCGCCTTCAACCGGCAGGCGGCGCGGCGCGTCCTGCAGGGTGAGCTGCCGCGGTACGCGGCGAACACGATCGTCTCGGCCGACCGGCTGAAGGCGCAGCTCGCCGAGATCCGCCGGCGCGGGTTCGCGTCGAGCGAGGGAGAGCGCGTCGCGGGCGGGTGCTCGATCGCCGCGCCCGTCCCACTGTCCGGCGACGCCGCGATCGGGGCCCTCGCCGTCTCCTCCGTGGGGTCCCGCCTCGACCTCGACGGACTGTCCCGCCATGCCGACGCCGTCCGCGCGTCGGCCGCCGAGCTCTCGGAAAGGATTCTCCGACCGCATGGGTGACGTGAAGAAGAACGAGCGCATCTCCAGGGAACGCCTGCAGCAACCGCCTGGGCAGGTCTATACGGAGACGGTGCTCGAACCCAGCTACCGCTTCATGCAGCAGCACTACTTCGCGCCGCTCGCGGAGACCAACAAGGCGTGGGTCACGATGCTCGCCGAGACGGGGATCGTCCCCGCCGACCGCGCCCGGGTGCTGCTGCGGGCGGTGGTCGACCTCGCCGCCGAGGGGCCGGAGGCGATCGCCGAGTTCGACCCCGCGTACGAGTACTTCTACTCCCACGTGGAGGCCAAGCTCACCGAGCGCGCGGGCGAGGAGGCGGCCGGCGAGGTCAACATCGGGCGCACCAGGCCCGAGCCGCTCACCAGGCTCGTCCTGCGGCAGCGGTTGCTCGACGTCTCCGCCCTGCTGACCGGGCTCACGACGACGCTGGTCGACCTCGCCGACCGTGAGGCGGAGACGGTGATGCCGCAGTGGACCCACTTCCAGCCCGCGCAGCCGTCGACCGTCGGTCACTACCTGCTCGGCCTGGCCGCGGCGTTCGGACGTGACCACGAGCGGCTCACCGCCGCGTACCGCAACACCAACGAGTGCACACTCGGCTGCGGCGCGCTCGCCGGCACGTCGTACCCGGTCGACCGCGAGCTCGTCGCCGAGCTGCTCGGGTTCGACGGCGTGCGCGAGAACACCATCGACTGCGTGTCGAGCGGCGACTTCGCGCTGGAGACGACGGCGGCGCTCGCGAACCTGATGGTGACGATGAGCCGGCTCGCCCAGGACCTCTACATGTGGCACACCGACGAGTTCGGCCTCGTCGAGATCGGCGACGAGTTCGCCGGGTCGAGCAGCATGATGCCGCAGAAGAAGAACGCGTACCCGTTCGAGTACGTCCGGGCGCGGGGCGCGCACGCGATCGGTGAGATGACGTCCGCGTTCGGCACCCTGCACAACACCAACTTCCAGGACCTCAAGGATGTCGAGGAGGAGATGGTCCCTCCGCTGCTGCGCTCGCTGGAGGAGACCGAGCGCTCGCTGCGCCTGCTCGACGGCACGATCAGGTCGCTCACCATCCACCGCGACCGGATGGCCGCGCGGGCGGCCGCGGGGTTCGCCACGGCGACCGAGCTCGCGGCCGTGATCCACCGCACCGCCGGTGTCGACGCCCGTACGGCGCACCGTGTCGTGGGGCACCTCGTCCTGCGTGCCGTGCAGGCCGAGCGCGACCCGGCCGACATCGACGCGGCGATGGTCGCCGACGCGGCGCGCGAGGTTCTCGGTCGCCCGATCGACCTGACCGACGACGCCGTGCGGTCGGCGTTCGACGCCACCGCGTTCGTCGCCGCTCACACTGTCCTCGGCGGACCGGCGCCCGCGGCTGTACGGGCGTCGCTCGACACCGCCAGGCGCAGGCTCGACGACCAGGCGGGCTGGCTGGCGGAGCGGCGCGAGCGCCTCTCGGCGGCGGAGACACGACTGGCCGACCGCGTGTCGAAGCTGCTGGGCTGAGTCGGAACACCGCGTGCCAGCCGCCGACGACGTCACCGTGGTCGTCCGACGTTCCGACCCGGACGCGAACGACACGTTCGTCGTGCCCAGGTCGGAGCCGATGATGGTGCTCGACCTGCTGCTCGCCATCCAGCGCGAGCACGACGCCGCCCTCGGCTTCCGGTTCTCCTGTCGGGTGGCGATGTGCGGCACCTGCACCCTGCGGCTCGACGGCCGCAGCGTGCTGGCGTGTCAGACACCGGTGCCGCGCGACCGCGACACCGTGCGGCTCGACCCCGTCGCCGGTCTGCCGGTGCTCCGCGACCTCGTCGTCGACACCACGGCGTTCTGGGAGGAGTGGGCGCGGGTGACCCCGTACCTCGTCCCACGCGACGACCTCACCGAGCCCGCGGTGATCAGGCCGGACGCGAAGGAGCGGCAGCTCATCGACCCGGCGCTCGACTGCATCGGCTGCGGCGCGTGCTACTCCAGCTGCGCGGTCTCGGCCGGCTCGCGCGACTTCATCGGCCCCGCCGCGCTCAACCGCGCGATGGTGCTCGTCGCCGACAGCCGCGACGCCGCCGGCGAGGAGCGCCTGGCCGCTGTCACAGGCGAGGGCGGCGTCGACAGGTGCCACTACGTCTACGGGTGCAGCGCCCAGTGCCCCAAGGGTCTCGACCCGGCGCAGGCGATCCGGCGGCTGCGCCGGTGGCGGTTGCGTCCGCGGAGTTCCGATGACGGGCGTTGACGTCGCGGACGTGCCCGTCGTCGACACCGACGTGCTCGTCGTCGGCAGCGGCGGCGCGGGGCTCATGTGCGTGCTGCACGTCAAGGCGGCCGCGCCGGAGCTCGACGTGACGATCGTCAGCAAGGGTGCGGTCGGCCGGTCGGGGTGCACGCGCATGGTGCAGGGTGGCTTCAACGCCGTCCTCGACCCGGCCGACTCGGTCGACCTGCACCTGCGCGACACGCTCGACGGCGGCAGGTTCCTGAACGACCAGGAGCTGGCGCACACGCTCGTGACCGACGCGCCGAAGGTCATCCACGAGCTGGAGACGCGGGTGGGCTGCTTCTTCGACCGCAGCGAGGACGGCCGTATCCACCAGAAGGCGTTCGCCGGCCAGCAGTTCGACCGCACGGTGCACCGCGGCGACCTCACCGGCATCGAGATCATGGGACGCCTGCGCGACCAGATGTTCCGCGTCCTGCCGAACGAGCTCGAGGACGTCCGCGCGCTCGACCTCGTCACCGACGTGCACGGCGAGCTCGTCGGGCTGACCGCGCTCGACGCCCGCACCGGACGTGCGCTCCTCGTCCGGGCGCGGATCGTCGTGGTGGCGACGGGCGGCGCGGCGACGATGTACCGCATCGCCGCGCCCGCGAAGGAGAAGACCGGCGACGGCGTCGCGATGTGCTGGCGTGCGGGGCTGCCGCTGCGCGACATGGAGATGCTCCAGTTCCACCCCACCGGCCTGCTCGCCGCCGAGTCGAGGATGACCGGCGCGGTGTTGGAGGAGGGTCTGCGCGGCGCGGGCGCGTACCTCTACAACGCGCGGGGCGAGCGCTACATGGAGCGCTACGACGCCGCGCGGATGGAACGCTCGACGCGCGACGTGGTGTCGCGCGCGGGGTACAGCGAGATCATGGCGGGCCGCGGCACGCCGACCGGCGGCGTGCTCATCGACATCTCCCACCTCGGCGCCGGCGAGGTGGAACGCAGGTTCCCCGGCATGGTCGCGCGCACCAGGCAGATCGGGCAGGACCTCGCCACCGGACCCGTCGAGGTGTCGCCGACCGCGCACTTCCACATGGGCGGCGTGCTCATCGACCCCGACTGCCACACCGAGATGCGCGGCCTGCTCGTCGCAGGCGAGGACGCCGGCGGCACGCACGGCGCGAACCGGCTGGGCGGCAACGGCGTCGCGGAGTCCACCGTGTTCGGCTCGCGCGCAGGTGACACGGCCGCGGCCGAGGCGTCGTCGCGCGGCTTCGGTGAGCCCGACCCCGAGCAGGTGGCGGCGTCGTTCGCGCGGGCGTACGCACCGCTGGAACGCGACGCCGGGGAGCTGCCGTTCCCGCTGACCCGCGAGCTCAAGGACGCGATGTGGGTCGGCTGCGGTGTCGTCCGCGACCGCGCCGGTCTCGAGGAGTGCCTGGCGAGTCTGGACGAGCTGACCGAGCGGTCGGCGCAGGTCTCCGTCCCCGGTCCCGCGCAGGTGAACTACGCGTGGCAGGAGGCGCTCGACCTGGAGAACCAGCTGACCGTCGCGCGCACGGTCGTCGCCGCGGCGCAGCTGCGCGAGGAGTCGCGCGGTGCGCACTACCGCGCCGACTTCCCCGAGCAGGACGACGCGGCGTGGTCGCGGTATGTCGTGCTGCGCCGCGCCGCCGACGGCTCGGTGTCGTCGGACACACGTCCCGTCGAGCACACGAGGCTGGCGCCGTGACCGTCGCGAAGGAGCACGACGAGTGCGCCGGAGCTAGGGCTCGCGACGTGGCCGGAAGGTGCGCGCGCGTTGTCGCGGGCCCCGGCGGAGGCGCGCGAGGAGGCGGTCGCGCATGACACTGCCTCAGGGACTGTTCCTCGCCGGGTTCACCGTGGTCACGCTCGCGGTGATCGCGTTCGCCGGTGTCGTGCTGGTGTCGGCGCGGCGGGTCGACGGCGGGTCGTTCCCGACCTGGGCGCTGCTCGGCCGCATCGCCCGGTCGCGCGAGGAGCGCGCGGAGGTCGCGCGGTGGGCGTTCTACGCGCACCGCATCAGCGGTTTCGGCATCTTCGCCTTCCTCTGCCTGCACGTCGTCGACGTGAGCCTCTATGCGTTCTCTCCTCCGCTGTACGACAGCGTCCACGTGCTGTACGGCTCGGCGCCGATGCGCGTGTTCGAGTGCGCGCTGCTGCTCGCCATCTGCTTCCACACGCTCAACGGCCTGCGGCTGCTGGCGGTGGACCTCGCCGACCTGGGTATCGCCGCGTCGGTGCGGCTGCTCGGCGCGGTCACCGTCGTCACGGTCGTGCTCGGCGTCGCGGGCAGCATCGTCATCATGCGGCCGGTGCTCTCGTGACGGGTACGCGGAGGGCCGTGGCGGGTTACCTCGTCGTCCGGGTCACGGGCGTGCTGCTCGCAGTGCTCGTCACCGGGCACTTCGCCGTCACGCACATCGTCGACGACGTCGCCGAGACCGACGCCTCCTTCGTCGCCGTGCGGTGGAGTTCTGCCCTGTGGCTGGTCTGGGACGCCCTGCTGCTCGCCTGCGCGCTTGCGCACGGGGCGAGCGGGGTGTGGATCGCCGTCGACGACTACGCGACCCCGCGTCGGCGGCGGCCGTGGCGTGCTCTGCTGGTCGCTCTGACGACCGTGTTGTTCGGGCTGGGGGCCGTTGTTCTCGTGGTCGGCGCGTTGCGGTAGGTCCGTGGGGAGCTCGGTTGGGGTGATCACCACGACCTGGCTCCCCACGTCCGCCTGCGGCCACCCGTGAGGGGCACCCCGACCAGGTCAGGGAGGCTGTTGCGTTTTCGGGCGACTCGGCTTGATGATCTTGGTGGTGTCGGGACTGTGTTGCCAGGATGTTGTGATGGCGAGGGATTTCCGACCTGTTGATCGTGACCAGCAGTTCTTGTTGCCGCCGGATATGC
>WHST01000103.1 GCA_009379955.1 Streptosporangiales bacterium
CGCCGCCGGCTCCTGCGCCGCCGCCGGCCGACCCGGCTCCCGCAGCGCCGGCTCCGCCGCCACCGGCTCCTGAGCCCGCACCTGCGGCTCCGGCTCCGCCGCCACCGGCACCTGAGCCGCCGCCACCGGCACCTGAGCCGCCGCCACCGGCTCCGGAACCGCCGCCACCGGCTCCGGAACCGCCGCCACCGCCGGCGTGACGAAGGACGCGGGCCCCCGCTCGACCTGAGCGGGGGCCCGCACCGGTGTCTGACGCCACCTCCACAACCGCACCCGTGAGGGGCACCCCGACCGGGTCAGAGCACGGTGGGGGTGCCCCTCACGGTGGTGACGACCCACGCCGCTCGCGCTCGTCGACGGTTAGTTGGTGGAGCCGAGGGCCTGTCCGTACCGGTTGCCCGCGGCGGGTGAGCCGGCGACCCAGTTCACCGGGGTGACGCCCCGGCCGGGCAGGCCGGACAGGACGGTACCGGCGCCGGCGTTCTCACCGGGGACGCCGATCAGCGGTGCGTCGAGCCAGACGTCGTCCTCGTCTCCGGTGAACGGCACGCGGACGTTGCCGATGGTCTGGCCGAACCGGTCGCCCGCCTCGACCCCACCCGGGATGCCGGTGGTCGCCTGGGTCCAGGCGCGTTCACCACGCAACGCGCTGACCGAGCCCGCGTCCCTGACCGTGCCGATGTCCTCGCCGGGAACCCCCACGAGGAAGTCGGCCGCACCCCAGGTGCCGAGCGAGGAGCCGAACGCGTCACCCGCCTCGGCGGCGCCGGCGACTCCAGCGGTGTCCTGGTTGAAGCCCTTCGTCTCGCCCAGCGCGAAGGTGCCGTCGAACCAGAAGACGATGACCGAACCCGCACCCTTGGCGCTGCCGATGGCCTCGCCGGGCGCACCGGCGAGGACGTTGTGGCCGCCGCCGTTGTGGCTCGTCTCCGTGGCCGAGTAGAGCGTGGCCCCGAAGCTGTCGCCGGCCTCGGGAGTGCCGGGGACGCCCGCGGTGTTTTGGGTCACGAACGTCTCAGTCGCTCCCGGACTCGGGTCCCAGTCGAGGACGCCGCCGGAGGAGTTGTTCTCGCCCGGCACGCCGATGAAGACGTCCGCACCGGAGACGGCGAGAGCAGCACCGAACCTGTCGTTGGTCTCCGACGCGCCGGGCACGCCCGCGACGTTCTGCGTCACGAGCTGGCCCTCCTCCACGATCGGCACCTGGCTGCTGCCCAGGACGAGCTCGGCGACCGCGCCCGCGTCCGCCTGTCCCGCGAGGTCGTATCCGGGGACGCCGACGTACAGCGGGCGGACGACGGAGCCGACGATGTCGGGCTCGTGGAACGGTGAGGCGAGATCCGAGCCGAAGCCCGCGCCCACCTGCGGCTGCCCGGGCACCGCCTGCGCACCCTGCCGGAACTCGTGGAAGAGCGTGAACTCGCCCTGGTCCGCGTCCCAGTCGTACACGAAGATCGCGCCGGCGTCGTTCAGGGTGCCGACGTCACGGCCGGGTGCGCCGACGACGAGTCGGCTGCAGGTGCCGCGCTCGATGTCGCTGCCCTCGTACGAGGCGACCTCCGCCAGCGCGGTGCCGAAACGGTCGCCCGCCTCGCCCTGCGGCGGAACGAGCCGGTGGATCGCGGTGCCGCTACCGTCGCTGACTCGGACCTCCACCGCGCCCGTCCCGCCCGCGGCGCCCGGCATGCCGACGGCGACGTCGACCCGGCCGTCGAGGTTGAAGTCGTTGCTCCCCGTCATGCACTCGGGCTCGGCGCTCGCCGGTGGCGCGTCGATGGCCCAGGCCAGTCCGGTGACGGCGATCGCGAGGACCGCGAGTCCTGTCCGCAGAACCTGTCTCCTCATGGTTCCTCCTTGGCTTCCCCCGGCCGAGGCACCGTGTGGGGTAAGCGACTCCCGAGGAGGACGCGAGGTTGGCAGCCGAGCGGGACCGTTACCCGACGGCGTGCACGTTGCCGAGCCGGTCGAGGACGCCGGCCGGTCCGGTGCGCAGGTACCACTCCATCTGGTACGCGTCGTCGAACGCCGGATGCGCGACGGCGTCCGGGCGCACCTGGCTGGCGTGCGCCGCGATGGCCGCACGCTTGACCGCGAGTTCGTGCGGCGTCCCGCCGACGGCGAGCCCGATCTCTGCGGTGACGTGGCCGAAGGCCGCAGCGGTCGCGCGCGACGCGGCATGGATCAGGTGGGCGTCGGGCCCGGCGAAGTGCAGGTGCTCGCGGTCGACGGTGCTCTCGTACGCGGGCACGCCGGCGAGCTCGGCCGCCAGGGCACCGATGCGGTGGACGGCGACGTGGTCGGGGTGACCGTAGATGCCACGCGGGTCGTAGTGCACGACCGCCTCGGCCCGCTCGTCGACGGCGAGGTCGGCGAGCAGCCGCGCGGCGACCGGCACGTCCGCCCGGCTGAGTGCGCCGGGGTCGGCGCCGTCGGGGCCCTGGGCGAGGCCGGAGTCGCGGTGGTCGAGGAGTACGAGCCGCTCCACGCCGAGCAGCTCAGCCGCTCGCTCGAGCTCGGCGATCCGGCGCTGTGCGACGGTCTCGTCCGGGCGGAGGGGGACGAGCACCTCGCCGAGCTCGCCGGCGGTGGCGGTCACCAGCACCACGCGGACACCGGCGTCGGCCAGCCGTCGGATGGTGATGCCGGTGAAGATCGCCTCGTCGTCGGGATGCGCGTGGAGGACCACGATGGTCCTTCCACGCAGATCGGTCGTCGTGTCAGGTGCCGCGGGTGCGGGGAAGAAGAGGGTCATCGTCGTCGCATTCGAGGATCGAGGCCGAGGGGCCGTGCCGCGACGTGCGCGGCGGAACGGGACCGGGACAGTCAGCGACGACAACACAGGCACGCGACGAGACGCGGCGCCATGGGCGCGGCGTGGGTCGTCTGCATGCCGGTCACGCAACGTATTGAAGCACACGACGCGGCTGCATGGAGCCGCCGGTGCGTCATCGGGGTGGAGCCCCGTTCCCGTTCACCGACTCCTCGTGCTGGACGGCGATCCTGTCGTCGACCTCGGTGCGGTACGCCACGTAGTAGCGCAGGGCCGCGCGTACCTGCCGCGCCGTCAGGGCGAGCGCCTCGGCGGTGTCGTGGACGAGCGTCTCGTCGTCCTCGTCGCCGGCGCGCGTGCCGCCCAGTGTTGACTGCCTCCGGCTATCTCGCGACAGCGCGGCGAACGTGTCGACGACCTCCCAGACGTCGGGGCCGCCGAGCAGCAGGGCACGCCGGCCGGTGGGCGCGTTCCTGAAGGCGATGCCCGGATGCTCGAACGCGCGCAGCGCCTCGTCGACGAACACGTTGGTCATCGAGGTGACCGAGGTGCCCGGATGGCTCCGGACGTAACGGTCGAGGCGGGCGCACACCCCGTCGTCGAGTCGTACGGACCGGAACGTGTCGGCCCGATCCCGGTGGTCGCCCGTCGCAGGGCGAGCTGTCGTCCCTGTCATGTCCGTAGTGTGCCGCCGCAGCACCGATGAGGCGGCGCGTTGTCCACAGCCCCCTACGGCCCGGCGAGGAGGGCGTCGACGGCGAGCGTCGCCGGCGTGCCGTCCGCGGGCTGGAGCGTGACCTCGCGGCCGGTCAGGTCGACGACCGCGGTGCACAGGGTGCGGCCGCGGCCGTTGTCCGGCTGGTTCACGCCGTCGGGCAGGCAGGTGTTGGCGAGGATGTCGAGGAGCCAGGCGGTGTCCGGACCCGTGGCCGGGGGAGCGAGGGCGTCGAGCACCTTGCCGCGGTCGAGGCTGTTCTGCGCCGCATAGGTCTGCGCGGTGTCGACGTACCTCACGTGGTTGGTGTGCCACAGCAGTTGGTCCCGCGCCGCGTACACCGCCGCCGTACGGCCCGCCGCGGCCTCGACGGTCGCCACGCGGCCGGTGCCGAGCTCGCCGATCGTGTACGCGAAGCCGCCGGCGCTCGGATTGTCCGCGAGGTACGCGACGGCCTGGTCGAGGCCCGTGCAGCGCTGCAGCGACCTGGCGACGAAGTGGCGCCCTGGTGCGGCGCCCGGCCAGTCGGCCATCAGGTGGTCGATGCCCCAGGTGAGCCCATGGCCGGTGACGACGAAGCTGTTGGACGGGAGGAAACCCGGGTACCACTCCACGGCGACCGGCGGGTCACCGTCGACGTGCAGGCTCAGGATCGTCAGCGCGGTCTCGGTGCCGCCGTCCTCGTTGTGCGCGACGAACGAGCGCGTGCCGCGCCAGCCCAGGTCGGAGCAGCCGGTGCCGTCCGGCCTGCCGAGATCGCCGCGCAGGTTGGCGAGCAGCACGACGGCGGCGTCGACGCCGGCGCCCTCGGCGAGTGCCGTCGCCTCGGCGACGGCCGCGGGGTGGCGCTCGCGGGTGGCGGCGAGGACGCGGTCGCGGCGGTCGGTTTGCGACTCCGCGAGACCGCCCAGCCAGCCGCCGGACGCCGCCACGACGTCGAGGACCGTACGGATGTCGTCACGCGCCGCGGCGCCGAGCGCGCGGAAGGCCGCGTCGCGTTCCCCGGTCACTCGCAGCCAGTGGAGTCCCGCGAGCTCTCCCTCGTCGACGCGTGCTCGCGCTGGCATATCGTCGCTCCTGTCGTCCCGTCTGGCGACAGCCTATGAGGAGGAACCCGTGGCAGCGCATTCCGCGACGCTCGCGATCAACGAGCGCATCCAGGCCCGCCGTGCCCGCGGCGAGAAGGTCCTCCACCTCGGCTTCGGCGAGGCGGGACTGCCCGTCCTGCCGGCGGTGGCCGACGTCCTGTCCAGCGCGGTCGCGGGCAACGCCTACGGTCCCGTCGTCGGCTCCCTCGCGGCACGCGACGCCGCGGCGGGCTACTTCACCAGGCGCGGCCTCGCCACGCACGCCGACCAGATCGTCCTCGCGCCCGGGAGCAAGGCACTGCTGTACGCCCTCCTCACCGTCCTGCGCGGCGACGTGGTGTTGCCGGTGCCCTCGTGGGTGACGTACGCCGCGCAGGCCGCACTCGCCGGCAAGAGAGTGATCGACGTGCCCGTGCCACCCGAGGCCGGTGGCGTGCCCGACCCCGACCGGCTCGACGAGGTGCTGCGCACGGCACGCGCCGTCGGCGCGGAGCCCGGCATCCTGGTGCTGACGCTGCCCGACAACCCAACAGGCACCCTCGCCGGCGCCGACCTGGTCCGCCGGGTGTGCGAGGTCGCCGAGCGCAACGGCCTGGTCGTCGTCTCCGACGAGATCTACCGTGACCTGACGTACGCGCCCGAGACGTTCGCCGGCCCGGCGACATTCCTGCCCGACCGCACGTTCGTCACGAGTGGGCTGAGCAAGAGCATGGCGCTCGGCGGTTGGCGGATCGGCTTCAGCCGCGTGCCCGCGACCGATTGGGGCGCCGAGGTACGCGACGAGATCGTCGGTGTCGCCAGCGAGGTCTGGTCGAGCCTGGCGACCCCGATGCAGGACGCCGCCGCGTACGTGCTCGGCGAACCCGCCGAGGTCACCGCGCACGTCGCCGCCAGCAGGCGGCTGCACCAGCGCGTCTCCGTCGCCGTCCACGAGACGTTCACCGCCGCCGGTGCCGTGTGCCGTCCGCCGCAGGGGTGCTTCTACGTCTACCCCGACCTCGAGGTCGTCCGTCCGGTGCTCGCGGCCAGGGGCGTCGACACCGGCGCGCGGCTGGCCGAGCACCTCCTCGACACCCACGCCGTGGGCGTCCTCGCGGGCGAGGCGTTCGGCGATGACCCACGGGCGTTCCGCTTCCGGGTCGCGACGAGCCTCCTGTACGGCGAGGGCGACCAGCGGTGGGACGCGTTGAACGCCGACGACCCGGTGTCGCTCCCGTGGATCGCGGCGGCGCTCGCCGACCTCGACGCGGCACTGCGGGCCGTGACGTCCGGCTGACCGACTTGACGTTCGATACCACCTAGGGGTATGTAAATCAGATGGACACCTCGCAGCCGGGCTATCACGACACCAAGGCCGACCACCTCAAGCGGCTGCGCCGCATCGAGGGCCAGGTCCGTGGCCTGCAGCGGATGGTCGAGTCCGACACCTACTGCATCGACGTCCTCACCCAGGTGTCCGCGGCGACCCGCGCGCTGGAGTCCGTGGCGCTCGGCCTGCTCGACGAGCACCTCGCCCACTGCGTCGCCGACGCGGTCGCGAAGGGCGGCGACGACGCCGAGGCGAAGGTGAAGGAGGCGTCCGCGGCCATCGCCCGTCTCGTGCGCTCATGAGCCGTTCGCGCCGGCGACGAGCGCGTCGCCGAGCGGCGTGCGCCGGTAGAGCACGGCGCGGCCCTGCCGCGTCCCGGTGACGAGGCCCGTCGCGGCCGCCGGGGTGGTCGCCCTCGTTGCCGCGCTGCTCGTCGGAGCCGCGAGGCGAGCGGCCGGTTGAGCACCCCGGGTCAGGCGTCGAGTGCGCGGGTCAGCAGCGCGTCGACGGCCGCGTCGCCGGTCGGCGGCGACAGGCGCGTCGGCGCGCCTGTCGCGAGCAGCGCCGCCACCGTCCCCGGGTAGTCGCCGTCGTCGGCACGGTTGTTGCGCAGCCCCCAGATCGCGCAGTCGAGCGGGGTGGGCTGCTCGTCGTCGAACGCGACGTCGTGCACGTCGGCACCCCGCGCGATCAACAGCCCGACGGTCTCGGTCCTCCCGTGCATCGCCGCCTGGTCGAGCGGGGTGAAGTTGCTCCACCCCCTGGTGTCGACGACCATGCCGGCGTCGAGCAGCGATGCCACGACGTCCGTACGTCCGAGCAGCGCGAACTGGCCGAGGATCCAGCCGTAGTCGTCGCGCGACGCGGTGCCCTTCACAGGCGGCGGGCTCGCCGGCAGGTCCGCCGACTCGCCGCGTGCGACGGCGAGCACCGCGGCGTCGACCGCGTCGAGCTCCGCAGTCGCGCCACGGGAAGCGAGCAGGTCGTACGCGGCGAGGTGCCCGCAGCGGGCGGCGAGGGCGAGCGGCCGGCGGCCGACGTCCCAGCGGTCCCAGGGCAGGTTCACGTCCGCGCCCGCGTCGAGCAGCATGATGAGGATCGGCAGTCCGCGGCCGCGGCTGACCGCGTGGTGGAGGCAGCGCTCCGTGTCGACGTCGACCCCGCGGTCGAGGAACCACCGCAGGCCGGCGGCGTCCTCGAAGTCGAGCTTGTGGTTGACGAGACGCTCGAAGCCGGGCGCGGCGAGCAGGCCGAGGAACGCGGTGTCGCTCTGCTCGCAGGCATGGTAGAACGCGTCCTCGTCCCTCGTCGCCCCGCGGTCGACGAGCAGCCGGGCCAGCGCGAGGTCGCTGCGCTCGACCGCGTCGAACAGCGCGGACATCCGGCCCTCGCCGCCCCACTCGACGGAGTGGGAGTCGGGATCGGCGCCGGCGTCGAGCAGCAGTGCGGCGCAGCGGCGGACGTCGGCCGGCGTGCCGAGCGTGCGGCGAAGCAGCACCAGCAACGGCGGCAGCCCGTCGATCTCGCGGGACGCGGCGGCGGGGTCCGAGTCGAGCAGGTCCGCGAGCGCGGCCGGGTCGGCGAGGACGAGGGCGCGTTCGACGCCCTCGAGCCGGACGGACTGCACGTGGTGGACGAGCCTCGGCCAGCTGGCGAAGCCGTACTCGCGGGCGACCTGGTGCTGGGCCTGCGCGAGGCCGACCGACTGCGTGCGGCGCCGCGCCTTGGCCCGCTTGCGCAGGTGCTCGAGCGAGGGGCGGTCGGGAAGGGTGGGCATGGCGGACCTCCTGCTGCCCGTGTCCGCGTCACCGGGCCGAGGTACGCCTGCGGCAGGGTGTCGTACGGCCGGTGGGATGGTCCCTTCCCCGCGGACAGGACGCGCCCGGCTGGCGCGGAGTCCGAGCATACCGCTCCCGAACCGGATGGACGATGGACGTAATTACGTAGTAGCGTAAAAACGTGGCCAAGGAGACGACGTCCGAACGACTCGGCGCGATCGAGCGCAGGCTCGACCTGCTGGAGGGCCGGCGCGCGGCGCCCGCCGAGGTCTCGGCGGACGACCAGTTCTGGGCGCTCAACACGCTCAAGGGCCTGGTCGAGGAGCCGGGCGCGTTGCTGTTCACCGGCACGGTGACGCCGGCCGAGGGCGAGCACTTCGACTGGCAGGAGGGGAAGCTCCTCGACCAGCTGCTCGCGCAGGACTGGTCGGAGCTCGCCGCGAGCCTCGCGGCGCTGGCGCATCCGGTGCGGCTGTCCCTCGTCCAGGACGTGCTCACGGGTAAGCGGACCGCGAGCGAGCTGTCGGCCGACGAACGCTTCGGCACGTCGGGCCAGCTCTACCACCACCTGCGGCAGCTCGTCTCCGCCGGCTGGTTGAAGTCCACCGGGCGTGGCCACTACTCGGTACCGCCGCAGCGGGTGGTGCCGCTGCTCGTGATCCTGATGGGGGCAGACCGTTGAGGTTCCGTTCACTACCCGACACCCGGGCGCGTGCCGGCTGGTTCGCCGGCGCGGTCGTGCTGGCGCTCGGCGCAGGCGTCCTGTCGGCGCCGTGGCCGGCGCATCTCGGCGACAGTACGACGGGCGACAAGGCACTGGCGGCCGAGGTACGTGAGGCGACCGACGGCGTCGAGCGGATGGGCATGTCCGTCGCGCTGCTGGAGAACGGTCGGGTGCGCAGGGCCGGTCTCGGCGACACCGGCACCGGTGCCGCAGTCACCTCGCGCACGCCGTTCGAGATCGGCTCGGTCACCAAGACGCTGACCGCGTCGGTCTTCGCCGACATGGTCGAGGACGGCGTCGTGAAACCCGATGACAAGGTGCGCGACGTCCTCCCCGACCGGGAGTGGAAGCGCGGCAGCGTCGGCGACGTCACGCTGGCCGAGCTCGCGAGCCAGCGGTCCGGCCTGCCGGTCATGCCGCTCGTGCCCAAGACCTTCGCGAACCTGCTCACCTATCCCGTCTTCGGCGTCGACATCAGGTCCGCCGCCGACGCCGAGGAGCTCATCGACTCGGCGGCGACGTCGCCGCGGCCCACGCCGGGCGAGTACGCGTACTCCAACCTCGGGTTCGCGTTCCTCGGCCAGGTGCTGGCCGGGAAGGCCGGCGTGCCGTACACCGAGCTGCTGCGTGAGAGGTTGCTCGACCCGGTCGGCCTGCAGGAGACCACTGTCCCGCGGAGCAGGGTCGAGATCCCAGCGGGCGCCGCGGAGGGCCACGACGGGATCGGCCGGCACGTGCAGCCGTGGATCGGCATCGGCAGCGCACCCGCGGGTGCGGGCGTGTGGTCGACGGCGGACGACATGGCGACGTACGTCGACGCCGTGATGCGCGGGACGGCGCCGGGCTCCGACGCGACGAAGCCGCGCTACCCGGCGGGCGAGAGCAGGATCGGCTACGCGTGGATGACCAGTGCGAAGAAGGGCGGCGGGTCGATCGTCTGGCACAACGGCGAGTCGGGTGGCTGCTCGACGTTCGTCGGGTTCGACCGCGCGAGCGAGCGGACCGTCGTCGTGCTGAGCAACACCACGGCCGACGTCGACGCCGTCGGCGTCGAGCTGCTCACCGGCATCGACGAGTCCGACGAGGAGCGGTCGGCGTCACCGCTCGCGGCAGGGATCGGCCTGCTGTTCCCGCCGCTCGCCGGTGCGGCACTCCTCGTCGCGGCTCTCGGCGGCGTCCGCCCGAGCAGGCGCCGCGAGCCCAGCCGTGCGCGCATCGTCAGCGCGGCCGGATCCGGCCTGTTCCTCTTCGCCGTGACGTACGCGGGCGCGGCCGTCGGTGCGCTGTCGATCGCCGGCTGGCTGGTCGGCAGCGCCCTGGTCGGAGCGGGTGTCTTCGTCGCGGCCGTGCGCTGGCGGAGGCTGCGCTGGGTCGACGAGAAGTACCGCGTGTTCCGGTGGGTCGACGCCGCGTTCTGGGCCGTCGTCGGACTGGTCTTCGCGATCGGCGCCGCCGGCTGACCGCTAGCGGGCGGGCGTCGTCCGGTGCACCGGACGGGCGAGTCCGCCCGTCGCGATCTGCGCGTTGTCGAGCGCCTCGCGGAGCTTGTCGGCGGCGACCGCCGCCTCGCTGAGCCACATGTGCGAGGTACCCACGGCCGCGCCGGCGTCGCCCGCGAACGGGCCCTCGAGGGATTCGAGCCGCTGCGCGGTGTCCTCGCGGCGCAGGTACCTGTCGACCTGGGTCAGCACGGGGTCGAGGTCGCGCGCCAGGTGCGCGAGGTGGCCGAGCACCTCCGCCGCCTGCGCGGGTGACCGGAGGCCGGCATACCCGTACGCTCCTCCGCCGCCCGACCGGGCGATACTGAGGATCTCGTCGTGAGCGGCACGGGCCGCGGCCGCGGGTGGTGTCGTCGCCGGTCGCCAGTCGGTCGAGCCGGTCGCGGAGTCACGCTTGCGTAGCCATGGAAGTCGCACACCTCGATGCTCCGCGATGACGCGGGCAGTGCCCAGTGCGGTTGCGGCTAGTGCAACAGCTGGTTGTCATAGAGGTCTCCTAATGGTGAGCATGGCGACCTTACTCGAATGACAAGGGGACGGCTCATGACGGACAGCGAGAAGACGTCGGCCGCCCGCCTGATGGCGACTCTCGAGGCACTGGCCGACCCCCGGTGGAGCGGCCGCGACGGTGTCGGAGTGTCCGAGCTCGCACGTCGCCTGCATCGGGACAAGTCCATCGTGTCCAGGCAGCTCCGCTCGCTCGTCGACGTCGGCCTGGTCGACCGGCTGCCCGACGGGCAGCACCGGCTCGGGTGGCGCCTGTTCGCGCTCGCCGCGGGCGCGGGGGACCAGCGCGTGCGCGAGATGGCCCCGCCGGTCATGCGCCGGCTGGTCGACGTCGTCGAGGAACGCGTCCACCTCACCGTCCTGCGGGGTCGCGAGGCACTCACCGTCCACTGCGAGAGCCCGCAGCGCGGTGTCGAGCCGGTGTGGTGGGTCGGCCGCACGTCTCCGTTGCACTGCACCGCGACCGGACGCGTCCTGATGTTCGACTACTCCGACGACGACGTGCGCGAGGCGCTGGCGTACGCGTCCTTCGACGGCCTAGGCCCCAACGCGCCGGCCGACGTCGACGACCTGCTGCGCAGGCTCCACCGTGCCAGGCAGCGCGGATTCGCGTTCGTCGACCGCGAGTCCGACTCCGACTCGGTCGCCGCCGCCGCGCCCGTACGTGACCACGGCGGCGGCATCGTCGCGGCGATCAACATCTCCGCGCCGTCGTACCGGCTGCGCGGCAGGCTCACCTGGGCGGGCCAGCAGGTCGCGGCGGCAGCGGCGCACCTGAGTCGCTGCCTCGCCACCGGCCCGCCACCGAGCAGGCCGCAGGCGGGCAGGAAGCGGGTCGCTGGGGCGTCCGCCGTGTCGGCCTCGAGCTGGTGACCGACCCCCACGACGGGCTCCCGCCCGGTGGGTTCACGCTGGGCGATCCGCAGTGGGAGCCGTGGCACCCACGCGAGGTGACCGACCGCCTCGCCGGCCTGCGTGCGCCGTGGTGCGTCGTCGCGGGCTGGGCCGTCGACCTCTTCCTCGGCGAGCAGACCCGCGCCCACGACGACGTCGAGATCGCGGTGCCAGGGACCGGCTTCGCCGAGGTCAGGCAGGCGCTGTCGGGGTACGAGTTCGACGTCGTCGGCGCCGGGCGTCGGTGGCCGCCGGAGAGCCCGGCGTTCGATCTCCTCCACCAGACCTGGCTGCGGGATCCGTCGACGGGCGTCTATCACCTCGACGTGTTCCGCGAACCGCACGACGGCGACACCTGGATCTGCCGCCGCGACGAGACCATCCGCATGCCGTACGCGCGGCTCGTGCGGCACACCGGCGACGGCATCCCCTACCTGCGGCCCGAGGTCGTCCTGCTGTTCAAGGCGAAGTGGACGCGGGACAAGGACGAGGCGGACTTCGCACGGGTGCTGCCGTCGCTCGACACCGACGCCGGCGACTGGCTCGCGGACGCGCTCGGCCGGGTCGACCACGACCACGGTTGGCTGGCCAGGATCTCGACGTCCGGGCGAGAGCTCCCGACGCGTGGGTCAGTCGTCGTCGAGCAGGTGGTCGCGCACCCGGCGTAGGTGCGTACGCATCGCGTCGGCGCAGCCGCGCGCGTCGCGTTCGGCGAGGAGTGCGGCGATCTCGCGGTGGTCGTGCCGGTACTCGTCGCGACGGGCCGTCGAGTAGCTGCGCCGCTTCAGGGTGCCCCACAGCGGCTGTTCCTGGCGTGCCGCGTTGATCATGTCGTACGAGCGCGCCAGCAGGGTGTTGTGCGTCGCCGCGGCGATGGCCCGGTGGAACGCCGCGTCCCAGACCTCGAAGTCGTCGTGGCTCTCGGCACGGTCACCGCCCGACGCGCAGCGCTTGATCTCGGTGACGTCGGCGCTCGTCGCGGCCTTCGCCGCCAGCGAGACGAGCAGCGGCTCGAGCACCAGGCGCGCCTCCATGATCTCGGCGGGGCTGGTGGCGTCGACGGGAGGCAGCTCGCGACCGTCGCCGGCCGGCGGTGACGCGACGAAGGTGCCGCGTCCGACGTGCCGGACGATCCGCCCCGCGGCCTCCAGGCGCTCCAGCGCGCGGCGCACCGTCGTGCGGTTCTGACCGGACCTGGCGACGAGCTCGCGCTCGGTCGGCAGGCGCTCTCCGACGGCGAGTCCCTGCGCACTGATCTCGGCCTCGACGAGCTCCACGACGTGTCGCTCGCCGCCGAGGGGCGCGTCGTGTGGTGCCGTCCCGAGTCGTCCGACCATTGCGACCAATGATACGGACGGCCGCGCGTGACACGTCGACGGTGCGACGGCATTGACGCCGCCACGGGCCCGGCGCTACCGTCGATCAATCGGATCGATCACAACCAATAGGTAGCGGAATCGTCCAGCCACGCGGGAGGCCTGCGATGAGGCTCGTCACCTACCTCGGCGAGGGCGGCGAACGCCCGGGTGTCGTCGACGCGGGGAGCGGGACGGTCCGCCCCGTGACGGCGGCGGTCGACGGTGGCGCGGTCGACGTCCTCGGCATCGTCGAGCGCTGGGACGATGTCGGCGCACGGCTCACCCTCGGCGACGCCGTACCGCTCGGCGAGGTGACGCTGCTTGCGCCCTTCCGTCCGCCGCGCGACGTCATGTGCGTCGGCAAGAACTACCGCGACCACTCGGGCGAGTTCGCGCGGAGCGGGTTCGACGCCACGGGCAAGGGTCCCGCGGACGAGATCCCCGAGCACCCCATCGTCTTCACCAAGTCCGCGGGCAGCGTCGTCGGCACCGGCACGGCGATCGAGCCGCACCCCGGGCTGACCACGGCACTCGACTACGAGATCGAGCTCGCCGTGATCATCGGGAGGGGCGGCCGCGGCATCACCGCGGAGCGGGTCGGCGAGCACGTCTGGGGCTACACGATCGTGAACGACGTGACCGCGCGCGACCTGCAGCGCGCCCATCGCCAGTGGTTCATCGGCAAGTCCCTCGACACCTTCTGCCCCATGGGTCCGTGGGCCGTCTCCGCCGACGAGGTCGACGTCATGGACCTCACCGTCACATGCCGGGTCAACGGCGAGGTGCGGCAGCAGGGCAACACCCGCGACCTCATCTTCGACGTGCCCACGCTCGTCTCGACGATCTCGGCGGGCATCACGCTGCGTCCGGGGGACGTGATCGCCACGGGCACCCCCGCCGGCGTCGGCATCGGCTTCGACCCGCCTCGGTTCCTGTCACCAGGAGACGTCGTCGAGGCGGAGATCACCGGGCTGGGGACGCTCACCAATCGGGTTGCCGACGTCTCCTGACACCCCTCCGCGATGAAGCGAGGAGCTCATGTCCGACCCCACGAAGAAGGATCAGGCCGCCACCACGGAGGCCGAGCCGCGCAGGCGCTTCGGCGGCCGGTTGCGGACCATGGGTCCCGGCCTCATCGTCATGGCGGCCTTCATGGGCCCGGGGTCGGTGACGACGGCGAGCGTGGCCGGAGCCAGCTACGGCTTCGTCGTGCTGTGGTCGGTGGTGTTCGCGACCGTCGCCACGATCATCCTGCAGGAGATGACGGCACGCCTCGGGATCGTGAGCCGGATGGGTCTGGGCGACGCCCTGCGCCGGGCGTTCGCCAACCCGGTCTGGAAGGTCGTCGTCGCACTCCTCGTCCTCCTCGCCATCGCGGTGGGCGGCTTCTCGTTCGAGACGGGCAACGTCACCGGCACGTCGCAGGGCCTCACGATCGTCACCGGGATTCCCGACACGGTCACCGCGCTGATCGCCGGCGCGGTGGTGTTCGCCCTGCTCTTCATCGGCAGGTACAAGATCATCGAACGTACCCTCGTGGTCCTGGTCGCGCTGATGAGCGCGGTCTTCCTGATCACGGCGGTCATCGTCAAGCCCGATCTCGGCGCGCTCCTGCGCGGCCTCGTCGTGCCGACCGTGCCCGCGGGCTCCCTGATCGTCCTCGTGGGTCTCATCGGCAGCACCGTGGTGCCGTACAACCTGTTCCTGCACTCCGCGTCGGTGCAGGAGAAATGGTCGGAGTCGATACCCACCAGGCAGGCGCTGTCCGAGTCGAGGACCGACACCGCGGTGTCGATCAGCCTGGGTGGTCTCATCACGGTCGCGATCCTGGCGACGGGAGCCTCCGCGTTCTTCGCCAAGGGTGACACCGTCGAGGACGCGGTCGACATGGCCAGGCAGCTCGAGCCGATCCTCGGCTCCGGCGCGGAGCTCCTCTTCGGCCTCGGCTTCATGGCGGCCGGTCTGACGAGCGCGATCACCGCGCCGCTGGGTGCCGCCTACGCCGTCTGCGGCGTGCTCGGCTGGGGGCGGGACCTGCGGAGCTGGCGGTTCCGCGCGGTCTGGATGACCGTCGTGGTGGTCGGCACGCTCTTCACCATCCTCGGCACGAAGCCGGTGGCCGTCATCCTCATCACGCAGTACGCCGCGGGACTCACCCTGCCGGTGCTCGCGGTGTTCCTCATCATCGTGATGAACAGGCGCGACGTCCTGCGCGAGCACACCAACGGCCCGCTGCCGAACGTCCTCGGTGTCCTGGTGGTCCTCGGCGTCGTGGTGCTGGGCGCCCTACAGCTGCTGGGGATCGCCTGACTCATCCCCGACGGCTCGGACGCTCCAGGTAGGTCGGGTCGGGAGGGGCGAAGCCGAAGCGCCCGTAGAGCTCGTGGGCGTCGGAGGTGTGCAGCATCCAGCGGAAGTCCGCGCCCGGACCGTCGTCGACCATCACCTGGACGAGCGCCTTGCCCAGGCCGTGTCCCCGCGCGTCCGCGCTGACGTAGAGGTCGGCGAGGTAGGCGAGCGCCACCCCGTCCGAGACGGCGCGGGCGAAGCCGACCATACGCCCCGTCGCCGCCTCGTAGACGCCGACGACCCGCCAGGCGGAGTCGAGCTGCCGCTCGACGTCGTCGCGCCGCCGCCACCGTCCCCAGTACGCCTCACCCGCGAGGAAGGACCACAGTGCATCGCGGTCGACCCGACCGCGGTCGTCGTCGAACTCGAACTCGCCGTGGGCGGTGGCCACCACCGGCTCAGACGAGGACGGGATCGGGCGAGACCCGGTCGGCCTCGCGGACAAGCGTGACGATCATGTCCTCGTGCCCCTGCGGATCACGCTCGCGGTAGGAGGTGAGCACCCCGGCGACCGCCGCGTCGCCGAGGAGGGCGACCAGGGTGTCGTGCTCGACGGTGCGTCCGGCGGCGTACTCGTCGTGGACGTACTGGGCGGTGCGTCGCAGCTCGGGGTGGCCCGTCGACTCGTCCATGAGGATCCTGGCGGCAGCCTTGAGTTCCATGATCGCGAGTTTACGAGGTGGGGGACTGCCGGCTCGTCGAGGCGTCCTTGCCGAGCAGCTTGTCGCGCAGGCCGGTGAGCTCGTGCCGCGCGGTGACGGACCTCTTCTCGTCGACTGCCGCGAGCGCCTGGACGAGGGCGTCGCCGACGATCAACTCGGTGAGCGACTCGCTGGTGATGCCCGTCGTCGTGTTCGGTGCGGCGAGGGCGGCGTCGACCCGGTTCGCCAGCTTCCTCGCGAGCCGGTCGCTGACGAGGATCGTGCCGGCCCCGACCGCGCGGGCCCGGTCGGTGAGCACCTCGAACTCGCGCAGGCGGCGGCTGGGGAAGAACACCACGACGGCGTCGCCCTGGGCGAGCGGGAGGAGGTCGTCGGCGAGCGAGAAGCCCGTGCTCGTGACGATCCGCGAGCGGCGGCCGAGGCGGTTGAGCTTCAGGGCGAACTGGCGTGCGGCCGACTCCGAAGCGCCGACCCCGTAGACGAAGACGTCGTTCGCGGCGGCGAGTATCGACAGCGCCGTGCCGTAGGCGGGCAGGTCGACGAGCGAACGACAGTGCTCCACGCGTTCCAGTGCCTCGTCGAAGACCTGGTCGACTATCGCGCCGATGTCGTCGCCGACGCGCTCGATGCGCTGGCGCAGGCGTACCTCGGGAGCCACGACCGAGGTGAACGTCTCGGCGATCTCCTGCTTGAGCCCGGGCAGCCCCGAGTAGCCGAGGCGCTGCACGGCCCGGATGACGGTCGCGCTGCTCGTGCCGCTGATGTCGCCAAGCTCCTGCGCGCGGGCGTAGAGCAGCTGCTCGGGCGGCGCCTTCAACAGGTGCTGGCAGACCGCGCGTTCGGCGGGGGACAGCTCGTCCCACATCCGGTTGACCGCCGCCTGCAGCGATTCCATCGCCGGGTTGTCCGTCATCCCCACGTCAGCCCCCTTGACTCCACCGTAGTGATTGTTACAGTTCTGTCTGCTGACTGGAAGCGATGTTACAGCGCCATTCCTGAAGGAGACCGGATGAGCCTCCGATCCCTGCCGGCGGTCGAGATCTCGGGCGAGCCGCGCACCCGTGGACGCCAGTACGGTGAGGCGGCGCGCGAGCGGATCCACCGCGCGCACGCGTTCTACGCCGAGGCGTTCCGCGAGTCCACCGGCCTCGCGTGGGACGGCGTCACCGAGCGCGCGAAGCGGTGGGTCGCACCCGCGCGCGCCTTCGCCCCCGACCTCGTCGAGGAGATGGAGGGGATCGCCGACGGTTCAGGGCTCGACTTCCTCGACGTCCTGGCGCTCAACGCCCGTGGCGAGATCATCTACGACAGCACGTTCGCAGGCATGCTCGCCGACGACGACAGGCGGGACGGCTGCACGTCGTTCGCGCTGCTCGACGAGGCCTCGGGCGACGGGCACGTCTACTGCGGCCAGAACTGGGACTGGCGGCACGGTGTGCAGGACACGCTCATGGTGCTGCGCATCGTCCAGCCGCCGAAGCCGACCGTGGTGATGCACGTGGAGGCGGGGCAGGTCGGCCGGCAGGGAGCCAACTCGGCCGGCATCGCGCTCAACGCCAACGGCCTGGGCGGCCGGTTCGACGACGTCGTCGGCGTGCCGCAGACGATGATCCGCCGCCGGGTGCTCGACAGCGCCCGGCTCGACCACGCGCTCGCCGCGTTGGTGAAGTCGAACGGGCACATCGCGAGCAACGCCCTGGTGACGCACAGGGACGGCTTCGCGATCGACATCGAGACGACCCCGGCCGCGCACGGCTGGATGTACCCCACCGACGGCCTGCTCGTGCACGGCAACCACTACGAGGCGTTCCGCCCGACCCAGCTCGCGGACAGGTACCGCCCGGCCTCGGTCGACTCGCTGTACCGCGTGCCGCGTGCGACGGAAGGACTCCGCAGGTGCCGTACGGCGTCGGGCTCGGCGGAGACGCGCAAGCTGATCCACGGGGCGATGACCGATCACCTCGGCTTCCCCGAGTCGCTGTGCACCCACCCCGATCCCGCGCAGCCGCCGCTGAAGCGGTCGGCGACCCTGCTGTCGAACTGCGTCGACCTCACCACGGGCGACTACCTCATCGCCGAGGGCACGCCCTGCGACCACGAGTACGAGTCCGTGCCCTGGAACATCTACGACGGACCCGGCGGTCAGTGATGACCGTCGCCGACCCAGGAAGAACAGGCCAATGATCGTTCGTCTCGTCACGGCCGCCACCCTCGCCGGCGTGGTCGGGCTCGCCGCCGCCTGCTCGGGTGGCGACCAGACCAAGGCTCCGGACGTCACCAAGCTGAAGCTCGTCGACCGCACCGCCAAGGCGAGCGGACCTGTCGACACCGTCACATGGCTGCTCGCCGAGGAGCCGGAGTCGCTCGACCTCGACGGCCGCGGCGGCACCGACGCCGACACGGTGATGAGCAACGTGTGCGAGCGGCTGTTCCAGGTGCAGCCCGACCTCAGCGTGAAGCCACAGCTCGCGGAGAAGGTCGAGGAGCCCGACCCGAAGACGATGGTGCTCACCATCCGCGACGGCGTCACGTTCCACGACGGCTCGAAGCTCACGGCTGACGACGTCGTGTGGAGCCTGCGGCGGCACGCGAAGCCCGGCGCCGACGAGTCGGACGAGTTCGACCAGGTCGACACGATCGAGAAGACCGGCCCGAGCGAGGTGACGGTCAGGTTCAGCAAGGCCAACGCGCTGTTCAAGCTGTCGATGGCAGGCGACGGCGGAATCATCCAGTCGGAGCGCGTCCTGAGACCGCAGGGCAAGGACTACGGCACTCCCGGGTTCGACGACGGCTGCACCGGGCCGTACCAGGTGGAGCGGTGGCGGTCCGGCACCGACCTCACCATCGCGCGGTACGACGCGTACTGGGACAAGGACGTCGAGGCGCTGACGAAGGAGGTCGTGTTCCGCTGGGCAGACGAGAACGCCCTGGTGAACAGTCTGGCCACCGGCGAGGCCGACGGCACCTACCTCGGCTCGCCCGCGGCCGCCACCCCGCTCACCAAGAACGACCAGCTGGCGGTCGTCCACGGCCCGACGACCGAGGCGTTCTCGCTGATCCCCACCGACAACGGCGCGATGAAGGATGAGCGGATCAGGCGGGCGCTCTCGCTCGCCGTCGACCGGGCCGGCATCGTGAAGTCGGGCTTCGGCGGGTTCGCGCAGCCCTGGCGGCTGCCATCGGCGAGGGTGCCTGGGGTTACGAGGAGAAGGCGTTCAAGGCGTCGTACGACGGGCTCGCGGGCATGCCGGCGAGTCCGAGCACGGCGGACCTCGACGAGGCCAAGAAGCTCGTGCAGGAGGCGGGCTCGCCGGCCGAGCCGGTCGTCATCGCGAGCGACGGCGACCAGGCCCGCTCCGTGATCGCCAACGCCGTCCGCGACGCGGCGCAGAAGATCGGTCTGAAGGCGGAGATCAAGACGGTGCCGCCGTCGGAGTTCGGCGCCCTGTTCACCGACGAGAAGTCGCGCGAGGGCATCGACGTCGTCCCGGAGAACTGGTACATCTCCAAGAACGACCCGATCGGGTTCTACGACAACGCCGTGTCCGGCAACGAGAACAACTGGGTGAAGTACAGCGACAAGGAGTACGACCGGCTCGTCGCGAAGGCGTTGGAGACGAGCGACGACGCCGCCCGCGCGAAGCTCGTCGTCTCGATCCAGGAGAAGTTCGCGGCCGACATGGTGTGGGTGCCGCTGGTCCAGGTGCCTACCACGCTCGTCCTCAGCAAGGAGCTGAGCGGGGCGCCCGCGTCGATGTCCTTCCTCTACTACCCGTGGGCAGTGGACGTCGGGAAGGCGTAGCCGGTGGCCCTCCGTTTGGTCCGCAGCCTGGCCGGCACGCTGCTGACGCTGCTGGCCACGTCGTTCGCCATCTTCGGCGCGGTCTACGCCGCGCCGGGCGACCCGGTGGCGTTCCTCGTCGGCGGCCGCGACAACCTGTCCGAGGCGAACATCGCCGCGGTGCGCGCGCAGTACCACCTCGACGACCCGTTCCTCGTCCAGTACGGCCGGTGGCTCTTCGACGCCCTGCAGGGCGACCTCGGCCGGTCGTTCCAGTACGGCGACCAGGTCGCCGACCTGGTGATGGCGCGCCTCCCGACGACGTTGTCGCTCGTGGCGTACGCGTCGATGCTGTCGGTCGTCCTCGGGGTGGCGCTCGGGGCACTGGCCGCCGTCCGCCGTGGCCGGGTCGACGCCGCGGTGGTCGCGGGCACCACGCTCGCTGCCTCGGTGCCGTCGTTCGTGACCGCGATCGTGCTGGTGTCGGCGTTCAGCGTGCAGCTCGGCTGGTTCCCCGTCGCGGGTGCGGGTGAGGGACTCGCCGGCCGGATGTACCACCTCGCGCTGCCCGCGCTCACGCTCGCGCTCGGCTCGCTCGCGGTGCTGAGCCGGGTGACGCGGCAGAGCATGGTGGAGCAGTGGGGACACGACCACGTCGAAGCGGCTCGCGGCACGGGCATGGCCGAGGGCCTCCTGGTCCGCCGGCACGTGTTCCGCAACGCGCTCGGGCCGATCGTCACGATGTGCGGGCTGCTGACGGCGGGCATGCTCGCCGGCACGGTGGTGGTCGAGACCGCGTTCGGCATGAGCGGCATCGGCTCGCTGCTCGTCAACGCCATCAAGACCCAGGACTTCCCCGTCGCACAGGCCGTGCTGCTGCTCATGGTCGTCGCGTACATCGTGGTGACCACCGTCGTCGACCTCGTCCACCCGCTCATCGACCCGCGCGTCAGGACCGAGGGAGGACGCCCATGACCGTCCTCGCCGCCCCGATCGCCAGGCGCGTCTCGCGGCGTCCCTGGCTGTCGTGGCTTGCGCTCGGGTTCCTCGGTCTCGTGGTGCTCGCGGCGCTGCTGGCCCCGCTGGTCGCGCCGTACGAGCCGGACCAGGTCGACCTGAGCGCCCCGCTCGCGCCGCCGACGGCCGAGCACCTGTTCGGCGCCGACCAGTCGGGTCGCGACCTGCTGACCAGGGTCCTTTACGGCGCGCGCACCAGCCTGCTCGGTCCGCTCGCGCTGCTCGCGCTGGCCTCGGTGCTCGGCGTCGCGCTCGGCACCGTCGCCGCCTGGTGCGGCGGCTGGGTCGACGCCGTCGTCTCGCGCCTCACCGACGTCATGTATGCGTTCCCCGGCCTGCTCTTCGTCGTCCTCGTCATCGCGATCTTCGGCGACGGCATGGTCACCGCGGTGGTCGCGCTCGGGCTGGCGTTCGCGCCGACGATCGCGAGGTACACGCGCAGCATCGCGCGGTCCGAGCGCGCCAAGCCGTACGTCGATGCGTACCGGGTCCAGGGTCTCGGCGGCCTCGAGATCTGCGTGCGCTACCTCGTGCCGAACATGGCGCGCGCACTCGTCGGCTACCTCGTCGTGCTGTTCGGCGAGGGACTGATGAGCCTTGCGACCTTGAGCTACCTCGGCTTCGGTGCCCAGCCGCCCAGCTCCGACTGGGGCCTGATGGTGCAGGAGGGACAGGCATCGATCATCCAGGGCGCGTTCCACCCCGCGCTCGTGCCGGGCGTGGCGATCGCGCTCGTCGTGGTGTCGTTCAACGTGGTGGGCGTGCGCATCGCCGACCGGCTCGGTGCCCGATCCGTGGAGGGGCCCTGATGCTCACCGTCAGCGGCCTGAGTGTGCGCCTTCCCGGCGCCGGGCGTCCCGTCCTCGACTCCGTGTCGATGGACGTCGGGCGCGGCGAGGTCGTCGGGCTCGTCGGCGAGTCGGGGTCGGGCAAGTCGACCACGGCGCGTGCGGTGCTGCGGCTGCTGCCAGAGCACGCCGAGACGAGCGGCCGGGTACTCGTCGACGGCGACGACGTCCTGGCGATGGGGCCCGCGCCGCTGCGCGTGCTGCGGGCGTCGCGCGTGTCGATGATCTACCAGGACCCGCGCGCTGCGCTGAACCCCGTCCGCCGCGTCGGCGACCATCTCACCGAGCGGATGACCCGGGTGCTGCGGCGGCCGCGACACGAGGCGTACGCGCGGGCGGTCGAGCTGCTCACCGCCGTTGGGCTGAGCTACCCGGAACGCCGGCTCAGGCAGTTCCCGCACGAGCTGTCCGGCGGGATGCTCCAACGCGTGGTCATCGCGTCGGCGCTGATGGCCGACCCCGACCTCGTCCTCGCGGACGAGCCGACGAGTGCGCTCGACGTCACGACGCAGGCCGAGATCCTCGCGATCATCAGGTCGCTGCAGCACGAGCGCGGCCTCGGGGTCCTGTTCATCACCCACGACCTGCACCTCGCGGCCGCGTACTGCGACCGGGTCTACGTCATGTACGCGGGCAGGATCGTGGAGGAGCAGACCGCCGACCGGCTCTTCGCCGCGCCGCGCCATCCGTACACGGCGGGGCTGCTCGCCTGCGCGCCCGACCTCGGCGATCGCCGTCCGCTCACCCCGATCCCCGGCCGGCCGCCGTCACTCGACGATACGTTCGGCGGCTGCCCGTTCGTCCCCCGCTGTCCTCGTGCCGAGGACGCGTGTGAGCAGTGGCAGCCGGAGCTGCTGCCGATCGACGGCGGCGGGCACGTGGGGTGCCGCCGCGCGGTCGAGCCCGCGGAGGTCGCGTCCGGGGGTGAGCAGCCATGAGCGACCAACCCGTCCTCGAGGTGAGCGACCTGCGCAAGACGTACCGCATCCCCGGCGAGCAGCGCGCCGTGACGGCGGTCGACGACGTCTCGTTCCGCATCCCGCCCGGCGGCACCCTCGGCCTGGTCGGGGAGTCGGGCTCCGGCAAGACGACCATCGCCCGCATGCTCGTCGGCCTGACCACCCCGGACTCCGGCACGATCGCCGTACGCGGCACGGTGCGGCCGCTCCGCGAGCGCGGTCGGGCGGCGCGGATGCGTCGCGCCGCGGAGATCCAGATGGTCTTCCAGGACCCGTACGGATCCCTCGACCCGCGCCTGTCCGCGACCGAGTGCGTGACCCGCGCGATGCGCCGCCACGGCGGCGGAGACCGGGCCAGGGTCACCGCGCTCCTCGACAGCGTCGGGCTCGGCAGCCGCGAGGCACGCGCGCGGCCGCACCAGCTCAGCGGCGGTCAGCGGCAGCGTCTCGCGATCGCACGTGCGCTGGCGGTCAACCCGGCCCTGCTCGTCCTCGACGAGGCGGTGGCCGCGCTCGACGTGTCGGTCCAGGCCCAGATCCTCGAGCTGCTCGCCGACGTCCGCCGCGAGTCGGGCGTCGCGCAGCTCTTCGTCAGCCACGACCTCGCGGTGATCCAGCACGTCGCCGACGAGATCGTGGTCCTGCACCGCGGCGCCGTCGTCGAACGCGGCCGCAGCGACGAGGTCCTCGCGAGGCCCGAGCACCCGTACACCCGCCTGCTGCTGGCATCGGTCCCCCGCCCCGGCTGGGACCCGACCGAGGTTGCCGCCCTCCGCGACCAGCTCACCGCCACCGGTTAGCCCCGTACCGGGTTATCGATTGGCGACTTCGGCCGTGGAGGGACAGACTCCGGCCATGAGTATTCGCATGCAGTGCGTCGTCATCGACTCCGACGACCCGGCGAGCCTCGCCAGGTTCTGGGCGGGTGCCATGACCTGGCGCGTGACCTTCGAGAACGACCACGAGTCCGTCGTCGAGCCGCCCGAGGACAGCGGGCTGTGCGACGTGGTGCCCGACCTGCTCTTCGTCCGCACGCCGGACGAGAAGATGACGAAGAACCGCCTCCACTTCGACCTGCGTCCGGGTGACCAGGACGCCGAGGTCGACCGGTTGCTCGACCTCGGTGCGCAGCGGGTCGACATCGGTCAGGGCGAGTCGCGGTGGGTGGTGCTCGCCGATCCCGAGGGCAACGAGTTCTGCGTGCTCCCGCCGCTGCCGCCGGAGGACGCCGGGTCCTGACGGACGCCGAGCCTGACTACGGCGCGGCACCGGCAAGCAGCGTTCTCACGTCTCGCATGTCGGCAGAACACTAGTAGTACTTTGTTATGTCGAGTCTGCGGGGGTGGGTGGGCGTGGCAGGACGGGTTGCAGGCAGAGACGGCAAGCGCCGGTCCAGACGCCGAGTAGGGCCTGGAGTTCGCGGAGGACGGCGTAAAGAGTCAGGCC